>DATIPJ010000532.1:0-18306 GCA_035472155.1 Kofleriaceae bacterium | reverse complement strand
CGCTGCAACGAGCCCGAGCGCATTCTCGTGCTCTTTGAGCGCGCGCATGAGCTGGGTCATGCCATCGCGCCCGCCGACGACGCGGCGGAAGCGCGTCGCCGCGTCCGCGATCGCGGCCACGTCCAGCGCAGGATCATCTGGCCATTGCGCCACCGCTTTACGCGCGCAGCGATCCGGCGCATCGAGCGGCTCTTATGTGCTTGACAGCGCTGGATCAGTGCGCGGGGACCGAACACGTCGCGGAGCGACTTCGCGGGCGCTTGCGTCGAGCGAGCCCAGGACCTTGGCATCGCAGGACGCGCGCTCGAAGACCTCGGGGGCGACATCGATCGGGCGGCCAGCGCCGTTCTGCACGGCGCGGTGACAGTCCGGGCACCGCTGGTAGGCGATCTGATGCGCGGGCCCGCTCGCGCCTGTGCCGGGCGCGATGATCGCGCGGCACATGGTCTCGAGGACGTCCGCGTCACGAATCTCGGAGCCGCGCTCCTCCGCCAGGACCATGCGCGCCTGGCGCCAGAGGGCGTAGACCTCGGGTGGTAGCTCGAAGCGCACGACGCGCGGCTTGAGGTTTGGCGATGTCGGGTCGTCGGGTAGATCGCCGGGCTGATGGTGGGCGACCAGCTTCTCGACCTGGTTCACGACCAGGCCCTTGGCGCGAGCGAGCCAGACATCCTCGGTCTCGTCGGTGACGACGCGCGTGAGCTCTCGTGCGGCGGAGTAGCTCAGCTCGCCGCGCACGAGGGCCGTGGTGGTCCCCGGCAGGCGGACAAGCGCACGGGCCACGCGCATCCGCTCGCGCGCCGCGTGCGGTCCATAGCCCAGAATGCGCTCCATGTACTCATAATGAGTGGCGCATGCATAGAATGCGTAGAGCTTGAATTGCTCGGCCCGCACAAGGTCAAACGCCTCCGCAGCCTCGAGTGCGCTGCGGTGCCGCGCGTACTCGCATAGTCGACGGTGCACGGCCCGATGCTCGGCTTCCCACTCTGCGCCGGTAGCATCGTTGGGCGGGCCATCATCATTGGGCGGGCCATCATCGTTGTGCGGGCCATCACCGCGCGCCAACGTCCGACTTGTTCCGCTCGTTCCACTCGCTCTCTTTGTTCCGGACGAACCCGAACCGGATGAACCCGACGGACTGGACGAGCCCGACCGACAGGACGAGCCCGGAGAGCCGAGCAACCCGGATGCCTCGATGGTAGTACGCTGCGCAGGCGTGGTCTGACGTGACATGACCTCGTTCCTTTCGCGCACGCCCTCCCCGCGCGCGCATCTGTTCATAGCACGGCGACTTTCGGCGCTGTCTGCTTCGCTCTACGGCGATAAAACGCATCGGTCCCGAATTTTAACCATCCGCTCGATCTGAGCGCGCAGAACACAGCCTGTAGCCCCGCACGCGCTATTTCCATGCGATTGCGCGGTAAGGAGTTATTGCCAATCTGATCGGTGTCAACAGCAATTGGTGAGGTACCGCAATTTGCCACTCGATAGCTGGACAACGGATTATCGAGCTACCAAGAAGGGACATATCAGCGAACGCGCTGGACCCAGCACCGAGCACCTCCGCCGAGGCGTCATCGGGGATCCCGAAGAAGATGGCATGCACGTGAGCCAGGGAGGAGCAAGGTGACCGGGCATGGGCGGCTGGTCATGGACATCCCGAAAACATATTCAATCAAGATCCAATCGGAGATCGCGCGCAGGCGTCAGCGCTGTGAGTCCGGTGAGCTGCCGCGCCAATAAGCTCACTGGGCGTCGATGCGCGGCAGGTCATCAGGAGTCACAGCGAGGTCACGCGATCTCCCTACGCGGGGGCCGCTGCCGTGTGCGGCTGCCCCAAGCTCGAGAAGCCGTAGCGGAATCAGCGGACAGCGGCAGGTGCGAGGCCCGCTGCGGGCTACGGCGGATCCTTGTCGTAAGACTGAACGCCTGGTGGCAGCTGCACCCAGGGGTGGCGGCGGCAGTCGTAGACGGAGTCTTCGGGCGGGGGGAAGGTCGGGTCGGCGAAGGCGCCGACGGCGACACTGACCCCGCGCTGCTCGCGGCCTTCCTCGGTGTGGAAGACGGTCGAGCCGCAGATCGGGCAGAAGCGGAAGCGGAAGCGGGCGCCGTGATCGCCTGTGCGGACGTACTCGGTGGCGGTGCCGGTGATGGTGTAGGGCGCCGCGAAGCCGGCGAGGGCGGCGAACACGCTGCCCGTGCGCTGCTGGCAGGCGAGGCAGTGGCACACGCCGACGCCGCGAGGCTCGCCGTGGACTTGGATGCGGAGCTGGCCGCAACAGCAGGAGGCGGTGCGAGAAGACATCGCCTCGGGTGTACTACGTGCGCAGCTTGCGCAGCCAGTCGCCTGCCTTGGCGACGACGCCATCGCCGTAGAGCTGCTTGATCATGCCACGCAGTCGCTTGGGGGCATCCTTGGGCTGGCGGAAGGACATCATGTTGAGCGGGAGGGACATGACCTGCTCGGCGGTGGACTTGATGCGCGTGAACTCGCGTACGCCTTCGTCGCCGTGGATGCGGCCGAAGCCGGAGTCGCCCACGCCGCCGAACGGGAGGGAGGGGATGCCGGCAAAGCTCATGACGGAGTTGATGGAGGTCATGCCGGCGCGCAGGCGAGCAGCGAGGGCGCGGGCGCCCTTGCCGGCGAAGACCGAGGAGCCCAGGCCGTACTTGGTGTCGTTGGCGAGGCGGACGGCCTCGTCGAGCGAGCTGACGCGCTTGATGGGGATGACCGGGCCGAAGGTCTCGTCGCTCATGACCTTCATGCGGTGGTCGACGTCGGTGAGAACGGTGGGCTGGATGTAGCTGCCGGCGATCGCGGCCGGGCCGCCGGTGTGGACCTTGGCGCCCTTGGCGATGGCGTCGTCGAGGTGGTCCTTGACGATCGCGACCTGGGCGGGGCTGGTCATCGCGCCCAGCTCGCCGTCGTCGCCGCCGACCTTGAGGGAGCGGACCTGCTTGACGACCTCGTCGACGAACTTGTCGTGGACGGCGTCGGCGACGTAGACGCGCTCGACGGAGATGCAGGCCTGGCCTGCGTTGGTGAGCGCGCCGTAGACGCAGGCCTCGGCGGCCTTGGGGAGGTCGGCGTCGTCGGCGACGATCATCGGATCCTTGCCGCCCAGCTCGAGGAGGACGGGGGTGAGGCGCTCGGCGGCGGCCATCATGACGCGCCGGCCGGTGGCGGCGGAGCCGGTGAAGGCGATCTTGTCGACGGCGGATTTGGCGAGCGCCGCGCCGGTGGCGCCCGCGCCGGTCACGACCTGGAGCAGGTCGGTGAGGGCGAAGGTCCTGGCCGCGATCTCGGCGACCTTGACGGCGATGAGCGGGGTGAGCTCGCTCGGCTTCCAGACGACGGCGTTGCCGGCGGCGAGGGCGTAGGCGATCGAGCCCATCGGGGTGAAGAGCGGATAGTTCCAGGGGCCGATGACGCCGATGACGCCGAGCGGGTGATAGCTGATCGTCGCGCGGAAGTTGGCGAGCAGGCCCGAGGAGACCTTGCGAGGGGCCATCGCGGCCTCGGCGCAGGCGGTGGCGTGCTGGATATGGCCCAGGGCCATCATGACCTCGGTCAGGGCCTCGAGCTCGGGCTTGCCGTTCTCGCGGTGGAGGAGATCGGCGATGTCGTCGACCTGCCCGGCGAGGGCCTTGCGGAAGGCGGTGAGCTCCTCGCTGCGGGCCTGGAACGAGAGCGCGCCCCAGCGCTCGGCCGCGACGCGGGCGCGAGCGACGGCGGCGTCGACCTCGGCGGGGCCGAAGATCGGCACCGTGCCGACGAGATCGTTGGTGGCGGGGTTGTAGCTCGAGAGACGCTCGGGGGTGCTCGCTGCGGTCGCCATGCGCGCACCATGGCACCGGGCCCGGCGCGCCTCAAGAACGATCCGGCAACGTGTCCGAGGCCTCACCGATCGCGGTCGATCGGGCTCAGTACTCGAGGATGGCGGCGATGATGACGCCGATCGCGAGCAGGAGCAGGATCGCGAGGATGATCCAGGTCGCGCGGGATCGCAGGCGGACCTCGACCGGCTCGCTGGCGAGGCGCGTGTGGCCACCATCCGGAGCGACCCTCGAGACCGCGGTCTCCCAGCCGAGCTTGGGATCGTTGACCAGCGGGGTCGAACCGACGCTGCTGATCTGGCTGATCTCGTCGTTGGCGACGAGCTGCGGCAGGCCACTCGCCGTCGGCGGCGGGCTCAGCGGCGGGACCGGCCCGACGATGGTAGAGGCGAGGTGCGGCTTCGATGGGCGCGTGTGATCGGCGGTCGGCGGCGGCGGCATCGGCTGGAGCTGCGGCATGCCCGGCGGCTGTGGCACGGGCATCGGGTGCGGCACCGGCATCGGATGCGGCGCGGACATCGCGTGCGGCGCGGACATCGCGTGCGGGGTCGGCATCGGATGCGGCGCCGACATCGCGTGCGGGGTCGGCATCGGATGCGGCGGCGACATGGCATGCGGCCCCGACATGGCGTGCGGTGCGGTCGCGTGCGGGACCGACGTGTGCGGCAGCGGCAGCGGCTGCGACGCCTGCACCGGCGGCGCCACCGGCATCGCGGGCGCGCTGTGCGCGGGCTGCGGCATCCCGGGAGGCGCATGCGGCGTGGCCTGCGGCGGGGTCGCGGTGTTCGGGTTCGCGAATGGAAGGCTCGGGCGATCGGAGCCGCGGCGCGGCGGACGCCTGGCGGCCTCACCCGCCGAGCGGCTGCCGGTGTCGGTGTCGGGCAGCGCGCGCGACGGCGTCGGCGACGGCTGCATCGCGAGCAGCTGCGGCAGCGGCCCCGAGCCCGGCACCGGCGCGTGGGCGGCGGTCGGCTGCGGCGCGGCTGCAGGCGGCGCGGCCTGTGCGGCGGCCTGCGGCGTGATGTTCAGGTACGCGAGCGCGCGCTGGACGTCCTGCTTGCTCGAGACCACCAGCGTCTCGTCATTATCGTCCTCGTAGTCGTCGAGCTCGGACGGCGTGACCGTCGTCTGCTCGGTCGACGGGTCGACGGGTTGGGCGGTGTTGTCGATCCACGGCTCTTTCTTGGTGCCGAACAGCTGGAGCATGAAGCGCCCCATCGCCGTGTTCGAGCCGGTCAGCTTGGCGCGCACGGTGAATGCGTCGAGCGCCTCGATCAGCTCCTGCGCGCTCTGGAAGCGCGCGCCCGGGTCGTTGGCCAGGGCGGTGAGGATGATCGCCTCGAGCTCGCGCGGGAACCCGGGCACCACCGTCGAGGGCAGGACCAGATCGCCGGCGACGATCCGCTTCATGGTCTCGAAGTCGTCCTTGCCCTTGAACGCCCGGCGCAGGGTGGTCAGCTCGTAGAGCACGATGCCGAGCGCGAAGATGTCGCTGCGGCGATCGATCGGCTTGCCCTTGCACTGCTCGGGCGACATGTACCCGTACTTGCCCTTGATCGTGCCGCCGATGGTCTGGGTCGCGCGCTCCTCGGCCTTGGCGATGCCGAAGTCGAGGACCTTCACGCTGCCGTCGTAGCCGACCATGATGTTGGCCGGCGAGACGTCGCGGTGCACGATCTGCAGCGGCTGGCCGTTCTTGCCGCGCCGCTCGTGCGCGTGGTGCAGGCCCGCGGCCGCGCCGCTGATGATCATCACGGCGAGCTCGAGAGGGATCGTCCAGCCGCGCCGGATCGTGGTCTCGAGGATCGCGCGCGTGTTCTCGCCGTGCACGTACTCCATCGCCATGAAGTACGCGCCGTCGGCCTGGTCGACCTCGTAGACCTGAGCGACGTTCTGATGGTTGAGCGTCGCGGCGAGCTTGGCCTCGTCCAGGAACATCGTGACGAACCGCTGATCCTGGGCGCGCTCTCGCAGGATGGTCTTCAGGACCACATGGCGCTCGAACGACCCGAGACCGGTCTGGCGGGCGAGGTAGATCTGCGCCATGCCGCCGGTCGCGAGGTGAGTGATCACCTCGTATCGGCCGATCCGCAGGGGTCGTTCCACCGAGGGCTCCGGTCGAGCGACCAGACCCCTCGGATCCATGACGCGGGGGGGCTCCGGCGGCGCCACCGAGAAAGCATCAGCTGCTTGGCATAGCGTGTCAAGCTGACCACCCGACGACGCGCGTATACTTCGGCGGCCGTGGAACCCCAGCACTATGTGGCGCTCTCGGGCGTGCTCCCCGCGATCGTGGCGATGTGGATCGTGGACCGCCTCGATGCCAAGCGGCCCGAGCCGCCGCGCACCCGCCGGCTGGTCGTGTTCTTCGGCATGCTGTCGGTGATTCCCGCACTGGTGCTCGAGGTCGTGCTGTCGACGCTGGTCGGCGAGCAGCTCGAGCCGCAGCTGACCTACCAGGGGTCGAGCTTCCAGGCGTTCATCGTCGCGGCCGCCGTCGAGGAGGCGTGCAAGATCCTGGTCGTCTACTGGGTGGTGTGGCGGCGGCCCGAGTTCGACGAGCGCATGGATGGCATCGTGTACGCCAGCCGCGCGGGCCTGGGCTTCGCGCTGGTCGAGAATGTGATGTACCTGCTGCAGCAGGCGTCGCTGCAGGGGACGATCGTCGTGTGGGTCGAGCGCGCACTGCTGGCGGTGCCCGGCCACGCGATGTGGACCGGGATGATCGGCGCGATGGCGGCGCGGCGGCGGTTCGACGGCCGCGGCCTCGGGCTGGTCGGCGGCTACCTCCTGGCGGTGTCGTTCCACGGCGCCTACGACCTCTCGGTGTTCGTGCAGCAGCCGCTTCACCTCGAGGCCCGCGATGCGCTCGGCCACGCGCTGCTCGCGGTGCCGGTCGCGCTCACGGTCCTCGCGTTCTTCGTGCTGCGATCGATGGCGCGCACGGCGCTGCGGCTCGACGACGCTGCGGCCGCGCACCACGCGGCGCGCATGATGGCGATGCAGCAGATGCAGCCTCCGATGCCGCCGCCGGGCTGGCCGCACGGCTGGCCGCAGGGCTAGTCGCGCGAGGACGACGCGGGCCGCGGTGTGCGCAGCACGCGAACGGCGGCGAGCACGCCGATCGCGACCGCGAGAGCGAACAGCACGAGGCCGCGACCGAGCTCGAACGGGAGTCCGTTGTCGGGGCGCGTGGCCAGGAAGCCCACGGCCGCGAGCGTCGCGGTGGCCATCGCGACCAGCGCGGTCTTCGCCGCAAGGTGCGGCACGCGGTGCGCAGCGACCGCACCTGCGACCACCACGAGGAGGAGCATCGCGATCAGACCACCGGTGCCCGTCGCGACGCCGAACCGCTCCCAGCGCGCATCACCGCCGGCCCACGACAGCGTCCCCGGTCCGCCGAACGGACTGAGGGATCCGAATGGCCCGATCTCGACGTCGCCGATCACCCACCATCGTCCTGCCTGCACCGACAGCGCGAACGCCGATGCGGCCACGAGTGCGAGGACGACGACGGGCCAGCGAGGCTTCAACGCGCGGATTCTGGGGTTCAATGCCTCGCTCCGCAATGGCAATCTGTCTTCCACTCACATAACCGACAAAAACCCCATACCTACATTGCGCCTACACACCCGATCACAAAACACTAGCTCCCCTTGAGTGGATCTGCCGTCGCACGCGCGTGTCTCCTGGCCGCGCTTCCCGTGGCCTGCGCCACGCTCCAGCCGGCACCAGTCGCGCGGCACGATGTCGCGCCCCCTGCGGCCGCGCAGCCAGCACAGCCCGAGGCCGACGGCGTGTCCGGCATCGCGCGCGTGGCGGGCCTGTTCGATCTGCAGATCGCACCGCTCGTCGATCGCATGGTGCGCTGGCAGCTCGCGATGCGCGACACCGTGCACGAGCTCGAGAACCGGCTCGCGGCCATGGTCGATGAGGCCGGGATCGCGCCCCCCAACCTGACCGTGCTGTCGATCGAGCCAGTCGCCCACACCGAATCCTCGGGCTTTGGCTGGCGCGACGATCCGATCCGTCACAGGCGCGCGTTTCACAGCGGCACCGACTTCCGCGGCGACCCGGGCACCCCGGTGGTCGCGGCCGGCGATGGCGTCGTCCACTACTGCGGCCGCCTCGGCGGTTACGGCAATGTGATCGACATCGATCACGGCGGCGGTGTGCTCACGCGCTACGCCCACCTGCGACGGATCCTGATCACCAAGGACGCTGCGATCACCGCGGGCGAGATCATCGGACAGCTCGGCTCGACCGGGCGCACGACTGGCCCACACCTGCACTTCGAGGTCCGGCTCGACGGAGCGCCGGTGAGCCCGATCGCCGCACTGACGGTGGGCGCGCTTCAGCGCGAGTCGCCGCTGCTCGGCCGCCTGGCCGCGCTGTCGCTTTCGCCCGAGCTGCAATCGACCGCCGAATCCGAGGTCGACCCGCCGAAGCAGCGCGCGAAGCCGGCCCAGAGGCCCGAGCGTGTCGGCCGCGCCAAGCGCCGGCAAGTCCTGTGGTAACTCTCGTGCCATAGTTGGCGCCGTGTCGGGTCCGATCGCTCGTCGCTACGTCGCGTGGCTGCAGCGCAACACGATCGCGATCGTGCTCGCGCACCTCGTCGTGCTCGCGGTCGCGATCGATCTGATCGCCTTCCACCTGCCGCTGTTCGCGGATTTCTCGTACCTGCTGCCGCAGGATGCGCCGGCGGTGCGCGACCTGCGGCGGCTCGAAGCGCGGGTCAAGGCGAACGACACCGCGCTCGCGGTGGTCACCGCGCCCACCAGCGAAGCGCGCGCGGCGGCGGTCCGCGAGCTCGCCGCCGGCCTGCGCACCTTGCCGCCCGATCTGGTCGAGCGTGTGATCGACGACGACACCGACATCCGCGCGTTCTTCCGCGCCCACCGCCATCTGTTCGTGCCGCTCGCCGACCTCGAGGCCGCATCGGCGGCGCTCGAGCGCCGCATCCAGGCGGCCAAGCTCGCCGCAAATCCGCTGTTCGTCGACCTCGACGACGATGCGAAGCCGGACGCCGATCGCGACAAGGACGAGCTCGAGCGGCTGCGCGCCAAGCGCCGCGAGGCCGAGGCTCGGCTCGATCGCTCGACCAACGTCAGCGCGGACGGCCGCACCGCGATGATCCAGGTCCGCACGCCGTTCCGCGCGACCGATGCCGGGCTCGGCCAGAAGCTGCTCGGCGAGCTCGAGCGGCTGCGCGGGCAGGTGATCGCGGCGCACCCCGGCGTGCAGATCGGCTTCACCGGCGGCGTGATCACCGCGGTCGCCGAGCACCGCGCGATCTTCAAGGGCATGGTGCTGTCGAGCGTGATCACCACGCTGCTCGTCGCGCTCGTGCTCGCGCTCTACTTCCGGAGCGCGACCCTGCTCGCGCTCCTGATCGGCACGCTCGCGATCGCCACCGCGGCGTCGTTCGGGGTCGCCGCGCTCACGGTCGGGCACCTCAACGCCGCGACCGCGTTCCTCGGCGCGATCATCGCCGGCAACGGCGTCAACTACGGCATCCTCTTGATCGCGCGCTACCTCGAGGAGCGCCGCGCGCACGGCGTCGAGGATGCGCTGGCGAACGCGATCAGCGGCACGCTGCGCCCGACGGTGGTCGCCTCGCTCGGCGCGTCGATCGCCTATGGCTCGCTCGCCGCCACCAGCTTCAAGGGATTCGCCGACTTCGCGGTGATCGGCGCGGTCGGCATGGCGCTGTGCTGGCTCGCGACCTACCTCCTCTTGCCCGCGCTCATGCTGCGCTGGAGCCGATCGCAGCGCGTCCGGCCCAACGATCCGATGATCGGCTCGCTGCTGGTCCGCGTGATCGGCTTCCGCCGGCCGCGCGTGGTGTGCGGCATCGCGCTCGTCGGCGCGCTGGTCTCGACCGCGATCGTCGCGCGCTACATCATCCGCGATCCGTTCGAGTACGACATCAAGCAGCTGCGCTCCGAGGGCGCCGACGCCGTCCACGCGCGCGCCTGGATGAGCCTGTCCGACCAGACGTTCGGCCGCGGCTACTCGGGCCGCACGTATATCGCCGCCGACCGCCTCGATCAGATCCCGCTGATCGTGAACGCGCTGCGCACGCGCGACGCGAGCCTACCGCCGGCGCAGCAGACCGTGGGCTCGGTCACCTCGATCCTCGACTTCGTCCCCGAGGACCAGCCGGAGAAGCTCGTGGTCCTGTCGCACATCCGCCAGCTGCTGGACGACGACGCGCTCGCCGCGCTGAGCGACAGCGAGCGCGCGGAGCTCACCGAGCTGCGCCCGCCCGATAACCTCGGCATCATCACGGCGCGCACGCTGCCGCCGCTGGTCCGCGACCAGCTCGAGGAGAAGGACGGCCGGATCGGCTACATCATCTCGATCCGCCCGGCGCCGCAGCTCGACGAGTGGGACGGCCGCGACCTGATCCGGTTCGCCACCGCGGTGCGCGCGATCAAGCTGCCCGACGGCGAGACCGTGACGACCTCGGGCGGCAGCATCGTGTTAGCCGACATCGTCGACTCGATCGAGAACGATGGCCCTCGGGTCACCGGGCTCGCCGCGATCGGGCTGATCGTCATGGTCGTCGTGCTGGTCGGCCGCAACCGGCAGGCGATCGCCGTGCTGGTCGCCACGGCCGCCGGCTCCCTGCTCATGGTCGCGGTGTGTGCGCTGCTCGGGCTCAAGGTGAACTTCCTCGATTTCGTCGCGCTGCCGATCACGCTCGGCATCGGTGTCGACTACGCGATCAATGTCGCGCACCGCCATCAACACGAGGGTGTACCCGATCCACTCACCACGCTCAGGACCAGCGGCAGCGCCGTGTTCGTATGCTCGCTGACCACGATCATCGGCTATGGCTCGCTGCTGATCAGCGAAAACCTGGCGATCCGCGGCTTCGGTCAGGCGTCGCTCATCGGCGAGGTCGCGTGTGTGGCGACCGCGCTGATCCTCGTGCCGGCGCTGCTCGCGATCCGCCACAAGTCACAGATCGGCACGCGCAACTCGGTCGCGGCGTAACGCGCCTCACGCGGTCAAGTTCTTCGACGCCGGCGATCCGCAGTGTAGAGTTGAGGGCATGAGATCGTGGATCGCGACGCTGGCGCTGCTGGCCGCCTGTGGGTTCAGCTCGTCGAAGACCGGCGATGACGATGTCGATGCCGGGCTCCTCCCCGACGCCAGCCCGCCCGATGCATCGACCAGGTTCGGTACGATCGTGCCCGTGGTGCTCTCGATGTATCCGACGGCGACGCTGGTCGTCGACGCCACAGATCTCGACATCGACACCGGTCCGACGTCGCAGCGCTGCGATCCGGCGGTCACGCAGTACTGCGCGGTCGCGGCCACGAGCTTCGTGGTCGCTGCGGGCAGAAAGATCCGCGCGCGCGGCCTGCGCCCGCTGGTGCTGGTGTCGCTGACCACGTTCGATCTCTCGGGCGACATCGATGTGAGCAGCGTCCAGGATGGTACGGCCGGCGCCGGCGCACTCCCCGCGGCCGACTGCATGGGGGTGACGCCGCCGCCGGTGCTGCCCACCGGCAACTCGGGGGGCTTCGGCGGTAGCTTCGGCGGCAAGGGCAGCGACGGCGACGCCGTCGGCGGTAACCGCGGCGCGGCCTCGATGTTCACGGTGAGCTGGCCCTCGCCGCTGCGCGGCGGCTGCCCCGGCAGCGCCGGCGCCGGCAGCGGCGGCTTCGGCGGCTTCGTCGGCGGCGCCGTTGCGATCGTCGCCGACTCGATCAGCATCACCGGCAGGATCAACGCCTCGGGCGCGGGCGGGAGAGGCGGCGGGGTCGCCAAGAGCGGCGGCGGTGGCGGCGGCTCGGGCGGCATGATCATCCTCGACGTGCCGCCGTCGCGCATCACGCGCAACGCCGCGGGCGTGCTGTTCGCCAGCGGCGGCGGGGGCGGCGAAGGCGGCACCGGCGGTTCCATGCCAGCCACCGGAAGGGATGGCGGCAACGCCGTGGCGCCCGCGGTGGGAGCCCTCGGCGGAACGAGCATCAACGACGGCGGCGATGGCGGTTTGGGCTCGTTCGGCCACGTCCTCAACGGCGGCAACACGCCGGGCCAGGGCGGCGGCGGCGACGGCGGCGGCGGTGGCGGAGGTGGCGGCGCAGGCATCATCTACGCGCCGGGCATCACGGGCGACACCCTCATCGCGCCGCCCTCCCCGACCATCACGCCCTGAGGCGCGCGATGCGAGCCGTCTGTTCCGGATCGCGGGGCGAGCGCTCCGCGAGCCGATCGAGGCGACGGAGACCGTAGGCAATACGGTCTCTGTAGCGGTACCGTTTGCCGCCCATGCAACCGGTGGACGTCGAACGCTTGCAGCGCGAGCTCGAAGCGATCTTTGGCGCTCGCCGGGTCTCGCTGCGCGCGGTCGACCTCGAGACCTACGCGCGCGACATGTGGCCGCGCCTGCTGCTCGGCTACCGCGAAGGTCAGCGCCCCGCGCCGCGGCCCTACGCCGTCGTGTGGCCCGAGCACGTGCGCGAGGTCGTCGCCGTGGTCCGCCTCGCGCGCGCGCAGGGCATCCCGATCGTGCCGTACGGCGGCGGCTCGGGCGTGTGCGGCGGCGCGGTGCCGCTGCACGGCGGCATCACGATCGACACCAAGCGCATGCAGCAGCTGCGCGCGGTGCACGGCGACGAGCTCATCTGCGACGTCGAGGCCGGACTGTCCGGTGAGCGCTTCGAGCGCGAGCTGGCGCGCCGCGGCTTCACGTTCGGCCACTTTCCGTCGTCGATCTACTGCTCGACGGTCGGCGGCTGGCTCGCGACCCGCGCCGCCGGACAGCTGTCGACCAAGTACGGCAAGGTCGAGGATCGCTGCGTCGGGCTCACGGTGGTGACCGGGCGCGGCGAGGTCATCGAGACCGATGGGCCCAGCCGCGCGCTGCGCGGCCCGAGCTGGACGCATCTGCTGCTCGGCAGCGAGGGCACGCTCGGGGTGATCACGTCGGCGCGGCTGCGCATCTCGCCCGCGCCGCAGCTCCAGGTGTTTCGCGGCTTCGAGGTCGAGGACGTCCCCTCGGGCGTCGCGGCGATCCGGCGTGTGCTGCAGCGGGGCCTGCGCCCGGCGGTCGTGCGGCTCTACGACGAGCTCGACACGCTGATCAACGCGCTCGGCCACCACGACGAGCCGGAGCCCGCGCCGGTGATCACCGCGCCGAGGCCGCCGGTCGAAACCGGTGCCCTGCCCGCGATGCCCGGGCCGCCGCCCGCCGAGCCCGATGGCGTGATCGCGCGCCTGCTCGATCTGACGCGCGGCAAGCACCTGCGCACACCCGGGGGCTCTGCCCCCGGGCTCCCCCGGGAGAGGCTGGCCGCACTGCGCAAGGCGGCGACCCGCGCGGCGCTCGGCCAGAGCCACCTCGTCAATCGCGTGGTCGGCACGGTCGCCGAGAAGATCGCGCGCCGCGGCTGCCGGCTGATCATCGGCCTCGAGGGCGCGCGGATCCGCACCGAGGTCGAGGCCGCGCTGGCGTTTCACGAGCTCGAGGCCGCGGGTGCGCGCGACAAGGGCGAGGACCCGGGCTGGGCGTGGCTGCGCCATCGCTATGCCGTCTCGTACCGGATGTCGCCGGTGTTTCGCGACGGGGCATTCGTCGACACGATGGAGGTCGCCGCGAGCTGGGAGCGCCTGATGGACCTCTATCACTCGGTGCGCACCGCGATCGGGCGCCACGCGGTGGTGATGGCGCACTTCTCCCACGCCTACGCCGATGGCTGCTCGATCTACTTCACGTTCGTCGGCACCGCGGCCGACGCCCCCGCCGCCGAGCGGCTGTACGACGCGATCTGGCGCGACGGCCTCGAGGCCACGACGCGGGTCGGTGGCACGATCAGCCACCACCACGGCGTCGGGCTGCTCAAGGCGCCGTACATGGCCGGCGAGCACCGCGAGGCGATGGCGATCTTCGAGGCCGCCAAGGCTGCGCTCGATCCCGACGGCATCCTGAACCCGGGCAAGATGGGGCTCGCCGACCGGGGCAAGATGGGCCCTCCGCTGCGGAGGCGAGGGTGACCGCGGACCTCGAGCGCGAGCTGGTCGACGCCGTCGGCGCGGCGCACGTCGAGGCGCTCGACGCCGCCAACTGGCGCGTCACGCCGGGCTCGGCCGCCGAGGTCGCCGAGGTGATCCGGCGCGCGCGCACCTACAAGGCCGCGATCCACCCGCTCGGCGCGGGCGGCCGCCCGGCGCGCGTCGCCGACTCTCGCGCGCGCGTGCATATTTCGACGCGGCGGCTCGATCAGGTCATTCAGCTCGACGAGGCATCGCTCCTGGTCCATGCCCAGGCCGGGCTGACCGGGCTCGATCTCGAGCGCATCCTCGCGCCGCGCAACCTCTCGATCGGCGACTACCCGCCGGTCGTCTTGACCTCGTCGCTCGGCGGCATCCTCGCCGTGCGCACGCCGGGCAAGTCGAGCGCGCGCCACGGCTTCTTCGAGGACGCGGTGGTCGGCGTCTCGGCGGTGCTCGCCGACGGCCGCAGCGTGCACACGCGGATCGCCCCGCGCCGCTCGACCGGCCCCGACCTCGCGCGCGCGCTGTGCGGCAGCGAGGGCACGATCGGCTTCATCACGTCGGCGGTGCTGCGCATCCACGTACGGCCCGAGGCGCGCCTCGTCGCGGCTTACCAGCTGCCTTCGATCGACGCCGCGGTCAACGCGGTCTACCTGGCGCTGCGCGAGGAGGCCGCGCCGTCGGGCCTGCGGATCTACGACGCCGAGGAGGCCGGGCTGCACTACGCCGGGGTCGACCTGCCCGCCGGCCATGCGCTGCTGTGCGCCGGCACCGCCGGGCCGACGGATCTGGCGACCTGCGATCGCGATCTCATCACCAGCGCCGTCGTCGCCGAGGGCGGATCGATGACCGACCAGGCGCTCGCCGAGCTGTGGTGGCGCCGGCTGCACGCAGGCGAGCCGACCCCCGGCCCGCAGCCCACGCTGCAGATCATGGCCACACCCTCCAAGCTGCGCGCGGTCTACCACGCGGTGGTCGCCGAGCTCGCGCGGCGCGGCGGCACCGCGCGGGCGCACATCTCGCGGTTCGACGCCGACGGCGCGGTGACGTTCTTCACGCTCGGCATCGGCGGCGCGCCGCCCGACGAGGCGCTGGTCAGCGCCGCCGAGCGCGCGGCCCAGGCCGCCGGCGGCTGGCTGCTCGGCGCGCGCGCCGACCGGCTCGACACCTACCTGCGCGCGCTGCGCGATGCGCTCGATCCCGACGGGATCATGAACCCGGGCACGCTCGCCTGAGAGCGGCGAGGCGAGCGACTACGCCGTGTCCGACTTCTGCATGTCGGCGACCAGCTTGCGCATGAACAGCTCGATGTTGCGCCGCAGCGCCGGGTCGTCGCACACCGGCAGCGCGCGCCGCCAGGTCTCGACCGCGCGCGCGTGCAGGCCCTGGCGGAAGTAGAGGTACGCCAGGCGCGTGAGCGCCGGGAAGTACGCCGGCTGCAGCTCGACGACTGCCTCGTACTCGTCGACCGCCTCGGCCCAGCGCGACGCGCGCTGCAGCATGTTGGCGAGCATGAAGTGCAGCTTCGGGCTGCCCGGATCGCCGGCCAGCGCGCCGCGCAGCCGGGCGATCGCGCCCTCGATGTCGCCCGCATGATAGCGGCCGAGCGCGTCGGCCAGGAGCGCCTCGTGGTCGCCGCGCTCCTCGGTCGACAGCTCGCGCAGGAGGCGCTTGAGCCGCCGCGAGTCGAGCGGCTTCTCGAGGTAGCCATCGGCACCGTGCTTCTGGAGCTCCTCGTCGGCGATTTGCCCCGAATCCACGACCGAGGTCGTGACGATCACCTTGACGCGCGCGAGCCGCCGCGAGCGCTTGACCGCGCGGCACAGCTTGAGCCCGTCGAGCTCGGGCGTCGCGATATCGGCGAACACCAGATCGAAGTAGAATCCGCTGAGCAGCTCGAGCGACTGCGCGCCGGTGGCCGCGGCCTGGCACTCGTAGCCGAGCTCCTCGAGCTGCGACACCATCTGGATCCGGTTGGGCGGATCGGGATCGATGACCAGCGCGCGCACCCGTCCGTTGTGGGTGTCTTCCTCCGGTCCGCGGTCGAGGCCCTGCGCGATCACGAGCGTCTGCTCCTCGACCTGCATGTCGTCGACGCTGGTCGAGCTGTTGGCGGTCTGGCCGTGCCAGTCGCCGGTCGAGCTGATGCTGAGCGCGGTCTCCTCCGACGGCAGCTCGTCGTTGCGCTCGATGTTGCGCGCGGCTTCCTCGGCGAGCGCGCGCTGGGCGCGGCGGTGCTCGTCGTCCTCGCGATCGGGGTGGACGACGGCGATGAAGGGCCCCGAGCGATCGGCCTCGGGCCCCGCGAGGAACAGCTCGCCGGTCTTCCACTTGCCGAACGCCACGCGGATCGTGCGCGCCAGGGTGGTGTCGAGCGCGATGCGCAGCTCGACCTTCTTGCCGCGCGCCGCCGCCAGCTCGCGCGCCGGCACGATCGCGTCCTCGGGCCGCGCCGCGGCGACCACCAGGGTCTGCGCATCCTCGTAGACCACGAGCGCCGAGAAGATCCGCGCCCAGTCGAGCGACACGTATTCGAGCACGTCGAGACGGATCACCGATTCGTCGAGCACGACGCCGGGCCAGCCGGTCTGTGCCGCCAGCGCAGTGACCAGCTGGCGCTCGCTGGCGTAGCCGAGCGCGTACAGCTCGGACGCGACGGGGTGCCGACCGCTCTGATGGGCGAGCGCATCCGACAATGCACTCGCATCGATCACCCCTTGCAGGACGAGGATTTGACCCAGCGAGCCGCGCACTTCACACCTGAGGGTATCAGACCTTACCTGATGTCACATTTCTTTGGCGCGCAAGTAGTTGAGATCGCAATCGACACTGGATACCCGATCCGCCGGAGGAAGAAAAGGCTGGCTCTGGCCGTCGCCGTTGATATCCTCCGCTGCCCCTTGAGAAACCTGGCCGTGCGTTCTCCGTCGGAGAATCGTCGATCATGAACACGGCGCGACACGGTGTCGCACGAAGCCACAGCGAAAGTACCGTCGTTTACTGAAACAACCACAGAAAACGAAACGCTTTTCTGGGGATCAGCCAATCGGTGGCACTCGCGTTGCTTTACGCGCGTAGCTGATCCGACGACGCTTAGAGGAGAAAACTACTGTGATTAACGACTTCAGAATCGGCGAGAAAGCCGTCTACCCAGCACATGGTGTGGCGGAGGTCATCGGGATCGAGAAGAAGGAGATCAACACGTCCGTGTGCTCCTTCTACGTCCTGAAGGTTCTGGCGACCGGGATGCAGATCCTGGTGCCCAAGGAGAAAGCCGATCAGGTCGGGCTGCGTCATGTCGCGACGTCGTCGGAGATCGATGAAGTATTCGACATCCTGCGCGAGAAGGATGTCCATATCGACAAGCAGACGTGGAATCGCCGCTACCGCGGTTTCATGGAGAAGATCAAGACCGGCTCACTGTTCGACGTCGCGGAGGTCTATCGCGACCTGTATCGCCTGAAGAGCAGCAAGGTGCTCTCGTTCGGCGAGCGCAAGATGCTCGATAACGCCAAGCAGCTGATCGTCAAGGAGCTCGCCGTCGCTCGCAAGTGGACCGAGGAAAAGGTCGAGGCCGAGCTCGAGAAGGCGTGCGCCTGAGCCTGCGGGTGTGGTCGGTGTGGTCGAACAGACCGTTGTGCTCCTGCGGAATCCCGTGCTAGGGGAACCCGCGTGCAAGTTCACATAGCGCGCGCGGAGCTGTGGACCCTGCCGGTCGACGCCGTCGTCAACCCGGCGAATTCGTTGGGCATCATGGGCGGTGGGATCGGGGGCTCGCTGCGTCGTCAGGGCGGCGACGTCATCCAGCAGGCGGCGATGGCCGCCGCGCCGATCGCCGTGGGTGCCGCGATCGTCACGACCGCGGGGCAGCTGCCCGCCAAGAACGTCATCCACGTCCCGACCATGGAAGAGCCCGGGATGAAGATCGGCGCCGAGAATGTCCGGCGCGCGGCTCGCGCGGCGCTGATCGCTGCCGATCGCAACAACTTCAAGGTCATCGCAATCCCCGGGATCGGCACCGATCTCGGCGACGTGCCGAGCGACGAGGCCGCGCGCGCGATCGTCGAAGAGATCCGCGCCCACCGCCGCCCCAACCCCGAGACGATCTATCTCGTCGATAGCAGCGAGGAGATGGTGTACGCGCTCGAGGACGCTCTGCGCAACGCGCAGGCGAACCTCTGAGCCGCGTGCGCCGACGGGGCGCGCGCGTGGGGGTGCAGCGCGTCGGGGTAACCGCGCGATCGTTCACCCGAAACCGGCGCGCGTGCGTTGACCGTCGACCCGCGAGCCATATACTCGCCTCGCTTTGCAACTACAGGCGTACATACCAGCGGGCCTGGCGATCCTCCTGGCGCTCGGGTTCTGCGGGCTGTTCACCGCACTCGCCGTGCTGGTCGGCCCCAAGGCCACCAACCCCGAAAAGCTCAAGCCCTTCGAGTGCGGAAGCGAGCCCATCGG
>DATIPJ010000531.1:0-9216 GCA_035472155.1 Kofleriaceae bacterium | reverse complement strand
GATGGCGGCGTGGGCGCGGAGCAGGCGGTCAGCGGAGAACCGGCGGCCGAGCCACGCCATTGCCTCGCCGGTGGCGAGCATCATCGCCATCGGGTTCGCGCGGTCCTTGCCGACCAGCGGCGGCGCCGAGCCGTGGATCGGCTCGAACATCGCGTGGTCGTCGCCGACGCCGTCCGCGATCGGGTATGCCGCAACCTCGCGGGCTGTTCGCTACCTGCGGCCTGCACCTCGCCGCTGCCTCTCGGACGAGCGCAGATCGCACGCGACCCGCTTTCGCGACGACGACCGCTTTCGCGACGACGACCGCTTTCGCGACGACGACCGCTTTCGCGACGACGACCCGCTTTCGCGACGACGACCCGCTTTCGCGACGACGACCCTATCTCGTGAGCACCGACACTCGCCGTTGGCGAACGCGTGCCCTCTGACGTGCCGGAGGTCGGACTCGAACCGACACTCCCTCGCGGGAAGGGGCTTTTGAGACCCCCGAGTCTACCATTTCTCCACTCCGGCGCTGCGTCGCCCTGCATAGCATCCCCGAACGCAAAACGCCGGCTCTCCCACAAGGGGGACCCTCGCCGCAAGGTGATTCCGTTCCTTGCTGCGCAGCGGACCGGAATCGATCGGTTCGGCTCGGGTCTGACCGGCGCTTCGCGTTCGAGTCAGGCGTGAGCTCAGCCGCCCGAGCCCGAGCCCATGCCCGAGCCCATGCCCGAGCCCATGTCGCTGCCGGAGCCAGCGGCCGAGCCCATGTCACCGGCCGGTGGGGGGGACATCGGAGCAGCGGCTTCCTTCTTCTTGCCGCAGGCAACCGCAAGCAGCGCCGAAACCAGAATGGCGATCACGAACGACGTCTTCTTCATTGGTCTAGTCCTCTCTTCTTCGATTCTTGTCTTTGTGGGGTTCAGTCTCTTCTCTACCGGCGCTGCCGGCAGAAAAACTTAGTGCTGCGAGCGCCGTCGGCTCACTTGTCCGTCTTCGGCTCGTCCTTGTGAGCCGGAGCCGGTGCATCGGGCTTCTGACCGCCGTACGCCGCGCCGCCGGTCGCGCCGGTCTCGGGCGACATCGTCTTCTCCGTGGGGGCCGCGGGCGCAGGCTTCTTGTGGCAGCCCGCAATGGCCGCCGAAGCCAGAATCGCAATAGCAAACATCTTCCTGATCGAGCTCATCGAATACTCCGGTTGAATCCGTTCACTGACTTCTGATCCGTGTGCGCCTGGGTCGCGGGTCAGGCGGCGATCTCGTGGAGCGCCGATTCGAGCTCGCCGCGGGCGTGCGCATCGCCCTTGCGGGCGGCGGCATCGATGCCACGGCGATAGACCGCCACGGCCTCATCTTTGCGGCCGAGGCCGACCAGCGTTCCACCGGCCATCAGGTAGGTCGGGATGTAGTCGGGGAACCCTTCGAGCAGCTCCGAGAAGGCCGTCCAGGCCTCGGTCAGATTGCCCCGCGCCTTGTGCTCCATGGCCAGCCCGTAGCGCGGGAATGGATCGCCGGGCGACCGCGCGATGAAGCTCTTGAAGGTGGCAATCCGATCCATGAGTGCAGGCGCTGAGCTCGATGGCAAACTTAGAGCAATGACGTAACGCGGTGAGCGGTGGGGGCTTACAGGGCCCGCACCCTACACAACACATCCGGCCAAATGCCAGTGCTGCCAGCCGATTTCGCAGCGAGCCTTCGTGCTACAACCGTCTCTGGCCCAACTTGAAGCGAGCGTTTTCCAGGTTCATCGGGGTCGATCTCGGCGGTGGCCGAGGCAAGACGACCGCCATCGCGGAGCTCCGGAGCAGTACGAGCGGCGCTCAGGTCTTCGAGGTGGCAACGCGGTCAGGCCGCCTGCCCTGGACCGATGACACCCTCCTGAGCCGGTTCATGACCGTTGCCCCGACGGAGACGGTCATCGCGATCGACGCACCGCTGACCCAGGCCGCATGCGGCCGGTGCGAGCGCCCAGTCTGCCCGGGCATGGAGGCATGCGCCGACCCGGCGGTGATCTGGCTTCGCACCGAAGGCCGGGCCCTGATCCGCAAGGTCGCGGTCGAGACCGTGGGCGGCGGCTCACGACCCACGTTCACCGCGCAGGCGCGCCTCGCGCCCTACGCCCACCGCGCCACCGACATCGTGATGACGTACGAGCGCGGGCTGCTCCCGCTGTCCGCGATCGGCCAGACGAGCGGCGCGATCGCCGCGCGCGCAGGGCAGATCCGCCGCCGCTTGCGCGGCCTGGGCTTCGAGCTCCACGCCAACCTGCTCGAGGTCTCGCCGACCGCGACCGTCACCGCCCTCTGCGGCCCGCGCGCCGCCCGCGGCTACAAGCGCGACGCCGACCCGTGGCACACGCGCGCCCAGATCCTCGAGCGCCTCAGCGATCTGTCGTTCGCGATCCAGAGCCGCATGGCACGCGAGGACGTCCTGCAGAGCGACCACTGCTTCGACGCCGTGCTGTCCGCGTACACTGCCTATCTGTGGGCGCGCGACGGCTGGCCGACCCCCGACGGCTGCTTCACCGACGACGGCTGGATCGTCGCCCCGCCCTGATCATCGCCGCAGCGATCACGCGAGCGCTTCGTACGCCGCGGTGAGCTCGGCGAAGCGGCGCTCGAGCAGGCGGCGGCGCTCGTCGTCGGCGCCGGGCTGCAGGTCGGGATGCAGCGTGCGCGCGAGGCGGCGGTACGCTCGTTTCACATCATCCGCGTCGACATTCCCGTCGAGACCGAGCACGCGCATCGCAGCGGCGCGGCGAACATCGGCGCTTCGCGCGCGCGGGCTCACGCCGCTCGTCGACGCCCAGGTGGGTCCGCCCATCGATCCACGCGAGGCGTTCGTCGATGCGGCAGGCGAATCGGTCGTCGCTCCACGTGCATACGGGCGCTGTGTGGGTGGCTCGATGTCGAGCGCGCCGAGCGAGCGCAGCAGGTGGAGGAAGGCGAGCATGCGGTAGCGTGGCGTGCGCGCGAGCGGCCAGATCTGTTCGAGGCGGCGCGGCTGGGCCATCGCCGCCAGCATCTGGCGGTCAGCGTCGTCGGCGGGCTCAGGGGCGAGCTCGGGGCGCAGCGTGAGCCGGCGGCCGTCGAGCTCTCGGACCAGCGCCTCGGCGAGCGCGCCGTCGAACCGGCCCTCGATGTGCGAGCGCGCCCACCCGGCGAGCGCGAGCTGGTTGACCGCGCCCGGCGGGTAGGCGGCCACCCCACTCTCGAAGCTCGCGGCGATCGACGGCTCGGCGGCCGCGCGCGCGAGGCGAGCGCCGACGGCGCGCCGCCCGAGCTCGCCTTCGGCGCACAGCGCGCCGCCGCGCCGGAGCACAAAGACCTCGGGGCGGGTCTCGAGGCGGGTCTCGAGGCGCGAGGTCGGGGCGGCGAGCGTCAGGACGCCACTCGCAGCGTGCCGACCGAGCCGGTACACCAGCCGAATCAGCTCCCCGCGGCCGAGCGTGCGGCGCAGGTCGGCTTCCGCGGGTCCGCGCATCCGACGAATCTTCCAGGCGCGCGTCGCGCGCGGCAATTTTTCGGCCGAGCCGGCCGGGGGGCTGACGCAAACCGATCGATCCGGCCCGCCGAAAGCGGAGCGGAATCACCTCACGCCCAGGTCCTCCTGGTGAGGACCTGGTCGCCGATCACATGAAGCCGGCCTTGCGGCGCTCGACGATGAACTCGATCACCGTGTTGCGCACATCTTCGCGGAACGTCACGAGTCCTGCAGCGATCTCGCGCAGCGCCGTCACCGCTGGCTTGTTGTCGCAATCGACACCTGGATTGGCCCCCCGAGACAGCTGGCGTGCCCGCTCCGCGGCGAGGACGACCAGCGCAAACCGATTGGGGACCTTGTCCAGACAGTCTTCGACGGTAACGCGGGCCATGGACCGCGGAACTTACTCGCTTGCCAACGCGTGTCAAGGGCACGCTTGCCACAGCGGACCCGAACCACTACCCTAGCCATGCGGGTCGCCCTACCGGCAAGTAGGCGTCTCGCTTTAGATTATGCCTGTACGACCACCTGTACCCGTCACTCGGGGTCCCGTACGCATCGAGCTCGACTGGGATGCCCTCGAGATCGCCGTCGAGCGGAACTCGCCCGACACCGACAGCTACCTGGACCTGACCACAGGCCGGGTCCTGACGATCACGAGCGGCGACCCGGAAGCAGCGATCAATCGCCAGAACGTCTCGGAGAACATCCGCAACTTCTTGCGCGTCGAGCCCGCGTCGTCGCGCGAGCAGTATCGCTGGATGGAGCGCTTCGTCGGCTCCGTGCTCGACGAGCCGCTGCGCGAGCGCCTGATCATCTCGATCGACGGCAAGGGCGCCTTCCGCCGGTTCAAGGACGTGCTGCTCGCCTATCCGGCGGAGCGCGAGCGCTGGTTCTCGTACCGCGCCGACCTCCTGCACTGGCACATCGCGCAGTGGCTCGAGCAGCACGAGATCTCGACGTCCAATGACCCGCCCTGGGGCTCGGTCGAGCCGCCTCAGGAGCTGCCCGCCGTCGGCCGCCCCGTGGTTCACGGCAGCGAGACGCCGGGCGAGGCGCTGCGCCGTCAGGCGCGCGAGCTGATCGAGACCATCGCGGCGATCGAGCTGCCGACGGCGATCGCCTTCCTCGAGTTCCTCAAGCAGCGCAGCAGCGAGCAGGTCGTCAAGAGCGACGACCCCAACGACGATCACGACCCCGGCGCGTCGTGACCGACGGCCCCGAGGCCCCCGAGCGGCCCGAGCGGATCGACCGCATCGAGGAGCTGATCACCCTGATGGTGCAGCGCGCGCCGGTCATCGATACCGCCGCCGCCGACGAGCTGGTCGAGCATCTGCATCGCATCGGGTCGCCGCTGGCGCGCTCGATCGCGCGGGTCGTCGAGCTGGTCGCCGAGCAGCTGGTCGATCCGGGCATTGCCCTGCCCGCGCTCGCCATGGCGTGCGCCACTCTCGCCGACGGCGTCCGGGGCGCGCTCGGTGCGCGCGAGCTCGAGGCCGCGCGGTTCGAGATCGAGACCCTGATGCCGGTCCCCGATCGCCCGCCGCGCATCACAGCATCCGCGCCCGACGTACCCCTATCGTCGCTGCGCAAGCGCTGAGCACGCCGGCGCTGCCGATCGCCGCCGTACTGCGAAGGTGCTCAGCGACTGATTCGCGATCCACCTTCCTCGACGCGAGCTCAGGCGGCGACGCGCTCCGCGGCCGTTCGTGCCGTACCGTCCTCGACGAAATCAGGTGGCGGCACCTCCGCGGCCGATCGCGTCGCGCCGTCCTCGACGAAATCATGCGGCGGCACCTCCGCGGCCGCTCGCGCTGCACCGTCCTCGACGAAATCAGGCGGCGGCGCGCTCTGCGACCAGGGTCAGGCCCGCGCGAGCCGCGGCGGCAGTGCCGCCCTCCACGTTATAGATATTCTGATAACCGAGCCGCTCGACGAGCTTCGCCGCGGTCAGGCTGCGCTGGCCCTTGGCGCACACGAAGATGAGAACGGCGTCGTGGGGCAGCTCGCGCTCCGGGTCGGCACGTAGCTGCTCGAGCGGAAGCGAGCGAGACCCTTCGATGTGCCCGCCGGCCCATTCGCTCGAGTCCCGAACGTCGATCAGCTGCGCGTTCGGGTTCGAGAGCAGCTCGGAGAGCTTGGCCGGGGAGATCGTCGCAACCATGGTTCCGTTATAGCGGAGGACGTCATGGTAGGCAACCCGTCTGTTATCGTGGACTGCCCCTGCCCGCCTGAAGCCGGTACAGCGCGTCCGTGAGCGCGTCTATATCTTCGCATACATTGTAGAAAGCCAGCGAGGCCCGCACACTGGCCTCCACCCCGAACCGACGCAGGATGGGCTGGGCGCAGTGGTGGCCCGAGCGGACGGCGATACCCTCCTGGTCCAGGGCCGCCCCGACGTCCTCCGTCCGCTGGCCATCCAGCACGAATGACAGCACCCCCGCCTTGGCCCGCGGTGCGCCGATCATATGCAGCCCCGGCACCGTGGCGAGCCGCCGCTCGGCGTATGCGAGCAGCTCGTGCTCGTAGCGATCGATCGCGTCCATGCCGACCCGCATCACGTAGTCGAGCGCGGTACCGAGCCCGACCGCGTCGGCGATGTTGCCAGTGCCGGCCTCGAAGCGCCACGGCGGCTGCTGGTACGTCGTGCGTTCGAACGTCACGTCCTGGATCATGTTGCCGCCGCCCTGCCACGGCGGCATCGCCTCGAGCAGCGCGCGCTTGCCGAACACCGCGCCGATGCCGGTCGGCGCAAACACCTTGTGGCCCGAGAACACGTAGAAGTCGCAGTCGAGCGCCTGCACGTCGACCGCCATGTGCGACACGGCCTGCGCGCCGTCGAGCAGGACCACGGCGCCATGGCGATGCGCGATCTCGATCATCTCTCGCGCAGGTGTCACCGTGCCGATCGCATTGGACACCTGCGGAAGCGCGACCAGGCGCGTCCGCGGACCGAGCAGCCGCTCGTACGCCTCGAGGATCACATCGCCGCGATCGTCGACCGGTGCCACGCGCAGCCGCGCGCCGACCGCCGCGCACAGCTGCTGCCACGGCACGATGTTCGCGTGGTGCGCGAGGTGCGTGATGACGATCTCGTCGCCCGCCGCGACGTTGCGCCGCCCCCAGCTCTGCGCGACCAGGTTGATGCCCTCGGTCGCGCCGCGCACGAAGATGATGTCGCTCGCCGACGGCGCACGCAGAAACCGCCGGACCGATTCGCGCCCGGCCTCGTACGCATCGGTCGCGCGAGCGGCCAGCGCATGCGCCGCGCGATGGATGTTCGAGTTCTCGTGCTCGTAGAAGTACGACAGCCGATCGATCACCGCGCGCGGCTTCTGCGTGGTCGCGGCGTTGTCGAGCCACACCAGTCGCTTGCCGCCATGCACGCGCTCCTCGAGGATCGGAAAGTCGCGGCGCAGCGCATACGGATCGAACCCCGCCCCGCCCAGATCGCGAATCACCGCCGGCCGCGCCTCGACCTCGTACGCCTCCACGCGCGGCGCAGTCTCGAGCCCGACCGCTTCCGCGCTCGGCAGGAAGTACGGCACGCCGCCGGCCATCGTCGCCGCGTCGCTTCCCGCGCCGTCGACGAGCGACATCCGGACGGCGTCGTAGATCGGCAACACCCCGAGCGGCATCGCAAACGGCGATCGTGCCGGCTCCACGCCGCCCGTCGGTGCACCCATCGTCGGTGCGCCCATCGTCGGTGCGCCCATTGTCGGCGCGCCCATCGTCGGTGCACCCATCGTCGAAGGCGCGGAGCCGAAGCCTCCGAGGGAGGGCTGCTCGAAGCGCAATGGAACCGCGAACGGCGAAGTCCCGACCGACGGCGCGGCGAGGCCGGGCATCGCGCCTGTCGTTTGTGGCGCCGAGCCGGTCGAGTGCCCACTCGCGACGTTGGACTCTGACCGTGTCGATGGCGCACCCGCGATACCCGGAGGAGTGCCCACCGCGGTACCGGCCGGCGGAGCACTTGCGAATGCGGGCTGCGTCGGCGCGCCGGCGTATGCGGACTGCGTCGGCGCGCTAGCGTATGCAGGCTGCGTCGGGGCGCCTGCGTATGCAGGCTGCGTCGGGGCGCTGGCGTATGCAGGCTGCGTCGGGGCGCCTGCGTATGCGGACTGGCTCGATGCGTCGGGTGGGCCAGCCGTCGGTGCGCCGAGCGTGGTCGGTGACGGTGAAACGAGCACCGGCGAGATGCCCGGCGACGCGGGGAGCTGGACGTTGCTCGGCGTGAGCGCGGTGGCCGGAGCCAGTGGGACCGGGGACAGCGACGTCGGCGGCTGGATGCCGAACATCTCGCCGGCGAGGCGGGCGATCGCGAGGGCGAGGGTGGCCGGGTCGTCGGGGCCCAGGTTGGGCAGCGGCGCAGGCGAGATGGCCGCGGTGGCGAGGCCGGGGCTCGCGGTGCCGAGGGCGCCTGGCAACGGCGAGGGCGCGAGGCCGGGCACGAAGCCGCCGCCGGGGTCGACGATCTGGCCGAGCTGGCCGGCGATCTCGTGCGGCGGCGCGAATGTCCGGTCATCGGCCATGGCGACGCCTCCCTCGGCCCGATGGACCGGCGAGCACGTGCGGCGGTGCGAACCTGCGGTCATCCGCCATGGCGACGCCTCCCTCGGCCCGATGGACCGGCGAGCACGTGCAGCGGTGCGAACGTGCGGTCACCCGCCGTGGCTGCAGCGGCATGGCTCGTGGAGGTCATGGCGGTCATCGCGTCGCCGGGCGCTCGATCACTTGTAGTCGTGGTAGCGGTCGACCTCGGCACCCTCGAGGACGCCGATCGCATCCTCGGTGAGGATGGCGGTCGAGCAGTAGAGGGTGATCAGGTACGAAGCGGCGCCGCGCTGGTTGATGCCCATGAAGCGGATCGACATGCTCGGGCTGACCTCGCCCGGGATGCCCGGCTGGAAGAGGCCGACCACGCCGCGCTTCTTCTCGCCCGTGCGCATGAGGAGGATGTCGGTCTTCTTGCCCGAGACATGGAGCTTGTCGCAGGGGACGAGCGGCAGGCCTCGCCAGGTGATCATCGGCGAGCCGAAGAGGGTGACCGTCGGGGGCGGCACGCCGCGCCGGGTGCATTCGCGGCCGAATGCGGCGATCGCGCGCGGGTGCGCGAGGAAGAACGCGGGCTCCTTCCAGACGCGCGCGATCAGCTCGTCGAGATCGTCGGGGGTGGGGGCACCGGCGCGCGGCTTGACCCGCATCGAATCGTGCACGCTGTTGAGCAGGCCGTAGTTGCCGTTGTTGACCAGCTCGTCTTCCTGCTTTTCCTTGATGCGCTCGACCGCGACCGTCAGCTGCTCCTTGACCTGGTCCATCGGGCTGCGGAAGAGGTCGGAGATCCGCGTGTGGACCTGCACCGTGGTGGTCACGGTGGTGAGCGTGTACTCGCGCGGGGTCTCGTCATAGTCGATCGCGGCGACCGGCAGCTCGGAGTTGTCGTCGGGGGTGCACTCGACGGCGAACTTGTTGTCGACGACGCGGTTGACGCGGTAGACGCCGGCCTCGACCGGGGTCCACGGGAGGAGCTGGACCAGCCACCGCGGCGTGCTGCCGATCCACTGCGGCGGTGTCTTGGTGATGTTGGCGAGCTGCTTGGCGGCTTGCTCGCTGAGCGTGTGAGGTTCGGCGGTGTCGGCCATGGCGCGTGCCCCTCTGTAGCATGGGCGCACAGCTCCCCGACGCCTGCGCGCGCCCAGGTCGCGGGCAGGATCGCATTTCGAGCAACGGAGCGGCGTTTCATCCGCGCCAG
>DATIPJ010000530.1:0-5481 GCA_035472155.1 Kofleriaceae bacterium | reverse complement strand
AGCTCATGCCGCACCGCACGGCCGCGAGCGACGACGCGGTGGCGTACGACCCGGCGACCACGCCGGTCACGCTGTCGGCCGGGGTCGCGCTCGAGGAGATGCCGTGCGTCGCCGGCGATGTCATCGAGCCGCGCCTCGGCGTGACCAGCGAATCGCGCGAGCGCCCGTTCGTGTGGATCGCGGGTGTCGCCGTCGCCGCGCTGGTGGCGCCCCTGGTGGGCCGCCCGATGACGACCGGCGAGCTGACGGCGACCTGGCGCCACGTACCGCCGGCGCGGCACCTCGAGCTGCTCGACTACCTGGTGCGCGAGCGCATCGTGCGCCCGGTCGCGCACCACGACCACGCCTGACCGTCGAGGTGCAGCGCGCCGCGGCACCCCGTGCGCAGGTGGCACTTGTAGAAGTGCGAACCTCCCAGCTCCCTGACGGTTCTCTGGCGTTGCGCCGCATGCCGGGCGTAGCATCGCGAGTGGAAGGGGTGCGATGCCATTTGTGAAGGGCGATCTCGCCGCCCGCGGCGATCGCGATCTGGCCGCGGCCGCACAGCTGCTGCATCGGCTGTGCTTCGATCGCGTGGAGCTCGAGCCCTCGAGCGCTCGAGCCGAGCTGGCGCTGCCGCACGAGCCTCGATGGAGCTGCCAATGCAAACGGTGTGCAGCTGTCTGGGTGGCGTCGAAGTCGGGCTCGGTGCTGCGCATCGATCTCGACACGCCCACCGGCCGCCCGAGGCAGACCTGGACCGGCGGGCATAGCGAGGCGCGGACGATCTATCACGTGCACGACGGTGCCGCGCTCGGCGGCGGGCCGGTGCTGCTCGTCGGTCGCGACAACGGCGCGCTCGAGATCGCGGGGGCGAGCTCGTCGAGCATCTTCCACCTCGACTCGTGGTGGGCGTCGGCGGATCGCCACCGCGAGCGCGCGGTCGCCCGCAGCGTCGAGCACGGGCCGCACGACGGCAAGCCGTACACGCTCGGCGTCACCGCGATCGAGGTCGTGTCGCGCGCCGATCGCCCAGGCACGCTCGACATCCTGGTCGCAACGCGCTCGCTGTGGCTGTACGTGATCGAGGCCGCGGGCGGCAACCTCACCCTGCGGCATCGGGTGTCGATGCCCGGCTGGATCCAGTGGATCCTGTGCCGCGATCGGCCCGACGACGTCCACATCACGTGCATCTCGCGCGGCGGCGATATCATCGAGCTGTCGCACAACGCGCTGCGCGCCGGCGATGCATTCGAGCCTCTTCCGCTGACCGCGCTGTCGCTCCTGCCCACCGCGGCGATGCCGTTCGACGACGGCTTCCTGCTCGGAACGACGACCGGACTGTTCGTCGTGCGCGGCGGCCGCCTGGTGGCCGTTCCGGTCACGCGCTCGCCCGTGCTGTGCCTCGATCGCGCGGCGGTGAGCACCGGCAACGACCACCACGAGGACCGGGACCACGACTACATCGTCCTCGGGCTCGAGGACGGCAACCTGCGCGTGGTCGACGCCGAGCTGATCCGCGCGCTGACCACCGGCGACCAGCGCCCCGAGATCCATCACCATAGCTTCACGGTCGAGATGGGCAGCGCCGTCCTCGCCGTCGAGACGCTGCAGCCGTCGGCGCCGGCGGCCGAGCGCGCCTACGTGCTCGCGGTGCTGCGCGACCACTCGCTGCGCCTGTTCGAGGTGACGCATCAGCGCACCGTCCAGGACCGCGTGCGCGAGCTGTGGCAGCAGCGCTTCGCCGGGAGCGCGGCGGACGACGGCACCGCCCGCGTGGCCGCCGAGCTCGCGGCCGCCGGCGCGCGCGATCGCGACTTCGACCGCCACGCGTGGCGGTACATGGTCGTCGACGTGGTGCTGCCCGATCTATGCGAGCGCACCACCGGCGACCGCGCCGGGCAACGGCGGATCGTCGACCTCGCCATGGAGATGGCGGCCGGCGCCGACCGCCTCGTGCTGCACCGCCTCTCGGTCGGGTTGGCCAGGCTCGCCCGCGGCGACGTCGGCGACATGCTCGAGCTCAGCCGCTGCGTCCTGGCGGCGGTCCCGCACGACGACGACCTGCGCTGGCGCACGTTCATCGACCGCCACCTCCGCGAGCTGAACGCGCTCACCCGCCCGCTCCCCGACGATGAGCGCGCGCGCTTCGTCGCGTGGACGCGGTTCGTGCGCAAGTACCTGCTGCTCGGCAGCACGTTCGCCGCCAAGCAGATCGGCCTGGCCGAGCTCGTCGAGCAAAATTTCGCCGCCGAGAAGTACCTCGACGGCCTGATCTACCAGGCGCGGCTGTCGCAGCGCCGCTACGACCTGCGCTGGAAGACCGAGGTCGACGGCAAGGTCGCGGCGCTGCACGTCGTCGAGAACGGCTTCGGCCCGGCGGTGGTGGTGGTGGTCACGTTCGACGGCAGGCTCGCGTTCGTCGAGGCATCGAGCGGACACCGGATCGACGTCCGCAGCGGCGGCAAGCTGCGCAAGGCGTGCGCACCGTTTGGCGACGTCACGACGGTGGCCAGTGCGGTCGCGCGCGCCGACGACCACCTGCGCGTGGTGCTGAGCTGTAGCGGTCCGTCGGCGCCGCCGCTCGGCCTCGCGGTGTTCGATGTCCGGTGGTCGGACGTTACGTTCCGCGAGCTGGTGAGCGAGCTGTTCGAGGTCGCGTGCGAGGATCCCGAGGCGCGTGTGTCCTCGGTGCAGCCGTTGCCCGACCGCGCCGATGGCTTCGTCGTCGGCCTCCAGACACCGTCGGCGCCGGTCGGCCTGCTGTGGTGCAAGGCGCGCAGCTGGCGGCTCGATCTCGCGACCGACCCCGCCAGCGATGGCGCCGACGTCGACCGCGGCTTCAAGCCGGAGCCACGGTCGCTCGCTCCGGGCAAGGTGCCGACCCGCGCGATCGCGGTCGAGATCGATCCGTCGACATCGCGCTACCTGGTCGCGACCGGCTCCGAGGATGGCTTCGTTCGCGCGATCTCGTTCGCATGGGGTGAGCCCACGGCGGGCTGGAAGATCAAACACCTCGATCGCGTGGCGGACGCGGTCAGCTGCATCGTCCTGGGCACGCACGCCGCGCCGGCCGAGCCCGATCCCGATGCCAGCCAGTTCTCGTGCTACGTCGGCACCGCCACCGGCGACGTGTTCGCGCTGTCGATCTTCGCGCGCGACAGCGCCGAGGCGGGGCCCGCGCTGACTCCGACCGTCTACGAGGCCCAGCCGCTGTGGCGCGACACGCACGCGGGCCCGATCCTGGGCGTGCAGCTATGGCAGACGCCGCTGTTCGTGCCCGACCGCGACCCGGCGGAGCCGGGCACCGCACACGCGCCCGAGACCGTGCTGGTCGTCATCACCGAGAAGGGTCGCCTCGCGGTCTACAAGCACTCGCCGGTGCTCGACAAGAGGCGGACCTCGGCGCTCCACAACTACTTCTTCCGCGGCATGCGGTTCGATCGGATCGCGATGCCCGACCGCTTGCTCGCGTTCACCCTGCTGGGCGGCGCGCGCGAGCTCGTCGCGGCGGGTCCCGCGCCGCAGCGCGACGGCACGCACCCACCGGTCTCGCAGCTCTACATGGCGCGCCTGGTGTACTTGCGAAACTCCGACCACCGCATCGATCCCGATCGGCGCGCCCCCGATCCGCGGACCCCGCTCAGCCAGCTGCCGCGCGCGCTGCCGCCCGAGATGTGGGGGCGCCTGCACTGCTTGTTCGTGGCCAGCGTGCTCGATGCGCCGTTCGAGCTGCCCGATGATCAGCGCTACGAGCGCAAGCTGGACCTCTGGGACCTGATCCGGCTCGAGGGCGGCGCACTGTCGAGCTATGCGCTCGCCGAGCGGCTGTCGTTTCACGAGCCCTGGGATCAGGCCGACATCGCCGCCCGCGCGCAGCTGCTGCTGCATCCCCTCGATCCCGAGGATCGCGAGGACGCCGAGCGGATCAAGATCATCCTCAAGTCGCTGTGCCGCGGCCACCTGTTCGCCGACCCCAACGAGCTGACCGACGCGCTCGGTCGCAGGCCCGTAGGTGGCGCCGCCCAGCGACACGCCCAGGCCGCGGCGGCCGTGCAGGTCGTCACCGAGTACATGACCGACGCGCTCGCGTACGCGAGCAGCGCTGCGGCGCGGATGCGGATCGTCGTGATCAAGGAGCTGCTGCGCGTCCCGGTGCTGCGCCATATCGCGTCCGGCGCGCATCGCCACGCGATCCGGCGCAACGTCGAGCGGGCGCTCGGCAGCTGTCTGCGCGACGACAACCGCCTGGTGCGCATCGAGGCGCTGCGCGCGGTCTCGGTGATGCTGCGCAACGTCGGCGTGATGGCCGATGCCGCCGCCGACCGCCCGCGGCTGATCGCGGCGCTGTTCCCCGACGGGCTCGGCAGCCTGACCTGGCTGCTCGAGCTGATCGTCGCCGGCCTGCAGCTGTTTCCGAGCTTCACCCGCCGGACGGCCCTGGTCAGCGGCGCCTGGTACCACATCTCGACCCTGCTCCACGTGTTCCGGATCTTCCCCGATCACACGCTCGCGCTGTGCGATTACCTGGTCCGCGAGGGCCTCGGCACCGAGCCGCTCGCGATGTGCTTCCGCTCGCTGCGCGGGCCGCGCGCGATGACGATCCGCCACCGCATCGGGCATCTCTACCTGATCGCGGCGGTCGAGCCGATGCACGCGCGCGACGAGTACATCGAGCATTACGACCAGAACAAGCCGGGTCACGCGGCGCTGCGCGACGAGCTGGGGCTCAGGAGGCGCACCCCGCGCGCCGGCCTGTGGCTCGCAAAGCGCACCGCGCCGGTGACCGGTCCCTGGCACCAGATCGACGACGCCGCGATGGCGGCCCGGTTGTTCGAGCTCCTGCATCGCCTCGCGCGCATGTGGGACGTGCGCGATCGCCGCCAGATGGATCGCGAGCTGGCGTCGTTTCAGCCCGCCCCGACCCGGGCCGCGGGCGATGCCCCGCTCGGTGCGCTCGAGCGCGTCGTCGCGGCGCTGTCGTCGGTCGCCGCCGACCTGACCCAGCGCGACCCCAACGAGGTGGCGGCGCTCGATCGGCTCGCCGAGATCGATCGCCAGCACGGCCCCGAGCTCACCGCGCCGCAACGCGCGATCGTCTCGGGCGTCATCACCGCCTGGCGCGACGCGTACAACCCACCGCTGCCCGCCGGCCGGGGCACGCGGATCCGAGAGTACACGCTCGGCAAGCCGCTCCCCGAGGGCGGGCTCGGCAGCGTGTTCGAGCTGACAGCGCCGCCCGACAAGGCAGGCAAGTACGTGATCAAGGTGCTCCGCCAGTGGAACGCGCCGCACGCGGCAGCGCGCTTTCTCGAGGGCGCTCGGTTCAACCGAGAGCTGGGCGACAGCGATGACCAGAAGTACATCGTCGAGGTGGTCGATATCCCCAGGCAGGACCCCGAGCAGCGGCACCTGGCCTACGTCATGGCGAGGTACGACGACAGTCTCGAGGGCTACCTGCGCAAGCACCTCCACAAGGACGGTCCCAGGGCCCTGCGCTGG
>DATIPJ010000529.1:0-12429 GCA_035472155.1 Kofleriaceae bacterium | reverse complement strand
TTGAGTTTGAAATCCGTTTTCATTAGCTAGCACGTCCGACGTTGGTTGGGAATCCTCCTGCAACTCGGCTGCAACGCGAGTCGACAACAGGTGCGATCAGAGGGGATGAGACGGGACGACCGACAATGCGCAATCCAGTGTGCTGACTACAGAATCGCGTGATGATTGCCAATTTCGGATTGCCATTTTCGGGTTCAAGTCCCGTCCGCTCCGCCATTTAAGTAGCTGAAATTAATACGCACGATCCAGGCAGACGACTTCGTCGCTGCGGGTCGCAACGCTCGAGGTGGCACCTGCTGGCACCCCGGCCGGCGCCGGCGCGTTCGCCGGGAGCGACACCGGCGACTTGTTCATCCGCCCGTAGGTCGCCTCTCCGGTCCGGCGCCACGGTTCGCTGGCCTGGATGAAGCGCCGGCCACCCAAGGCGAGGCCTCGCCTTGGCCGCGCAGGGGATCGGTCGCCGGCACCGCGGCGCGCGTCTACGCGCTCACGGCTGGTGCCCAGATCGCTGGCGATGTGCGGATCCGCAACACCGCATTCCGCGCCGAGCAATCCCTGCCGGAAGATCTCGCCGCGCAGATCACGCCCGAGCCCAAGGCCGCTCGCGCAGCACGTGATGTGTGAGGTGAGCCGTGGGCCGGTGTTGCTCGCAACGGCCCGTCGGTAGGCTTGGCCTCATGGGAATATCGGCGTGCCGAGACGAGCTCCTGCGCCAGGTTCTCGCGCTTCCCCATCGAAGACCGCGAGGCGGCTCGCAGCGCTGGTGTGGAACCGATTGTAATGGTCGGGGTGGAGCGCGGCCGCTACGTGGTCTCGGCATTGGAGGACGGAACTCTCGAAGTCTGGGAGCTGGAAAGGCTCGTGCACGCGGACTGGTTCCGCAACGGATCGCTTGTGGCGTAAGCGCTTCAAGCCCGCGTCGATGAGGCGCATGATCGTGTTCGTTCGTCACGCCATCAGCGACGGCGCCACACCAGGGCGGCGACGACGAGCAGCACGAGGGCCGCGACGAGCAATGGCCACGCGCGCGGCACGAACCCGGTCGTGCGCGTGAACGCGTCGTGGTGCACCACGTGCATCGGATGCCCGGCGCCTGTTCTGAATATCGCCTCGAGGTCCAGCGCGGTGAGGAATGCCTCTTTCTGGTTCGCGCCTGGTGTCGGCAGATGCAGGCTTGTGGCAGTCATTCGGTCTGGTGTGCCGACGAACTTGACCTTGCCGTCGAGCAGGACCGCGATCCTTACTGCGAGCAGTTTTGCGATCGCGGCGCTGTCGCTTGCGTCGATCGTTACGCCGCCGACGTCGTGTGTGACGCGCTGGATCGCGCGGCCCTCGAGCATCACCGCGCGCGCGAGTGCATGAGCTCGCCACGTGTCGCCCTGGAGCGGCGGCGCGTACGCGAGTAGCAGGTCGGGCGGGATCGCGAATCGTGGCTCGCGAGCAGCCAGGTCGGCGAGATATGCCGCGATCAGATCGCCGCCTCGCTCGGTCGCGCGTTCGGTTCTGCGGTCGTCGGCGATCAGGACGCCGTCCGCGACGCGCACGCCCGCGCTGCGCGCAGCATCATCTGTCGCCGCGTGCTGGATCACGGCCGCGAGCCAGGGATCCGCTTCGGCGACCGCATGGAGCTCGAGCTTCGCGGTGCGCTCGAGCAGGCGGGCCGTCTCGGTGACTCGCTCTGGATCATCCTCGCCGATCTCGACCACGAGGTCCTCAGTTGCCGCGACCACGCGTACCTCGAAACCTCTCTCGTCGAGCCGATCGCGAACGATGCGCATCGCCATCTCGTGCGTGGCAGCGTCGAGCGGCGGATCGACCGTGACACGCAGGCGGACGCCGTGCGCGGGTCCCGTATGCATCGCGCCGCGTGCCACGCCGAATGCGATCAGCGCGAGCGCCGCACCGACGATTGGAATCGCTGCGATCCGGTGGGCTGCTGACATGGCCACGTTGTAGCAGGGGTCGCAGGGGACGAGAGCGCCGGCGCGACGACGTCGACGCTGCAGCTCTCGCCAGGCGCCGACGCCCTCACGTCAGCTCAGGGTGCGATGGTGCCGTCGCCGATCTGCTTGCCGGTCGCATCGAACAGCTCAACCGTGACGTTGGCGAGCTTCGGACCCCACCACTGGTGATCGCGCCACATGCCTGCGACGTAGAACGCGGCGGTCACGACCCGCACGTCGGCAGCTGCCGCCGTCGTTCGAATGCGCACCGCGACCGTCCTCGCGGGCAGGCACACATTCGCGTTGCACCTGACCTCCGGTTGCGCGAGCGCCGAGACGAAGCCTTTGCCGTACTCGGTGACCGGCACGATGATGCTCACGATTCCCTTGCCGGCGGCGCGCGCGGTCACCTCGTAGCGACTCGTGAAGAGCGGCTTGGGTGGATGCTCGGTGTTGCACCACGTTCGAATGAACGCAGGCAAGCTCGGATTGCACGCGCCAGCGGCCTCCGCGAGCCGGTACGCCGCCTCATCGTCTTTGTCGAGGTCGACAATTGCGACGCGACCTCCTACCGCCGACGTCGGCGCCATGAGCGCAATCACGATCGCGATCATCCGCGCCCTGATCGAGCGTCGGACGCGGGGGACAGAGGTCACCATTGGCTACTAGCAGGAGACGATGGCCAGCGGGATTCCGTCACGGTGGATTAACACCTCGGAATCGAACGCCGATGGCTCGTGCAGCAGGTCGAGCTGGCGTCGTGTGCCAAGAGTCGCCTCGCGGTGCGCGATCGGCGGGTGTGGCGATGGCGTGCGACATTGCGCGCACGTGGCGCTGTCGGAAGCGGGTCCGCTGCGCGGCAAACGACATCGGTCGAGAGCCGACAGGAGGCCGCGGCCACCCATCGGAGAGCCATGGCGCGTTGACACTCCGGCTGGGCCGGAATTAGGGTGGCGCTCTCGCGGTCTACCGGACTTTCGCAGGAGGATCTCGATGCCGTCTCGGAGCGCTCGTGTCTCTTACACCCGGCTGCTCGTCGCGCTCGCGTGCTTCGCCTGCGCCTCACTTCCACTGGTCGTCAACGCCGACGCCTCCCGCTACGAGCGGTGGTGGCTGCCGCTCTCCTTCCAGGGTAGGTGGTCGATCGAGATCCTCTCCAGCGACCCCGAGCAGGTGAGCGGCGGCGATGCGCTGGTCCGGGTCGAGTTTCCGGGCCGAAACGACCGCAGGAGCGCGCGGCTGCTGCTGAACGGCGCCGACGTGACGAGTCAGCTCGAGCCGCTCGGCGGCGACCTCGTCGGCGTCGTCCATGGCTTCGTGACGGGCGACAACTGGCTGTCGCTTCGATCGAGCTCCGCCGCGGGGCGGCCGCGGGCGACGCTTCACGTCACGAACTTCCCGATCGGCGGCCCGATCTTCTCCGGCCCGCAGCAGCAGCCGTTCGTCTGCACGACCGCGCGCAACGGCCTCGGGCAGCCGTTCGTCGACAACCAGGACGGGATCGGCATCCGCGTCGCGCAGGAGGACGCGAGCGGGAACTACCCGCACGACGGCCGCGGCTACCCGACGGCTGACGCCACCGTCATCGGCTTCAGCAAGAACTGCGCGGGCAACACGCGCGTCCAGTACCAGTACCGAAATACGAGCGGTGCCTTCGTGGCGCTGCCGGGCGGTCCCTCCGGGGCGCTGCCGGCCGACATCGCCACGACGACGACACTCGACGGACACACGGTGCCCTACATCGTCCGCTGGGAGCGCGGCACGATCAACCGCTTCATCTACAGCGTCGCGATGCTCGCGCCGACGACCGAGACCGATCCCACGCAGCCGGACGACTCGCTCTGGAACGGGCGGCTCGTCCTCAGCATGGAGGGCGGGGTGGCGATCGGGCACACGCAGGGCACCAACGGCACCGACGCCATGCTGCGTGACGATGTGCTGCGGCTCGGCTACGCGGTGATCTCGTCGACCGGGCTCCGCACCAACACGCACTACAACCTGCAGCTGGGCGGCGAGACCGCGCTCATGGTGAAGGAGCACTTCATCGAGGACCACGGCGTCCCGTTCTACACGGTGGGCGTCGGTGGCTCGGGAGGCGCGATCCAGCAGTACGTCTACGCGCAGAACCACCCCGGTCTGATGGATGCCGCCATCCCCCAGTACTCGTACTCCGACATGATCACGCAATCGATCCACGTTGGAGACTGCGAGCTCCTGGAGCACTACTTTGACCAGACCGACCGCCTGAACCCGAAGTGGAAGAATGTCCTCAACCGGAGCGCCATCGAGGGCCTCCATGCGAGCGATACGCCGGTGATCAACGCCGACGAGGCGTCCGGCACCTGGAATCCGCTCTACTCGCTCTATTCCCTGTTCCAGCTGAACCGGCCCGAGCCCGTCCCGACCTCGCCGACCACGCCGCCACCGCTCACCGAGTGCCGGCGCGCCTGGTTCGGGCTGACGCCGCTGACCCAGAATCCGACCTTCACGAACGTGCAGGACATCGACAAGCTCGCGCAGGGGACCGCGGGCGTCGACTGGACCCACGCCGGCGACCTCGTGAACATCTACGGCAGGGACGCGCGGGGCTTCGGCCGCACTGGCTGGGACAACGTCGGCATCCAGTACGGCCTCGAAGCGCTGAAGGGCGGGGTCATCACGCCGGCCGAGTTCCTCGACCTCAACGCGAAGATCGGGAGCTGGAAGGAGCCCGGCGACATGGTCGTCGAGGGGTTCCCGTTCGCGGGCGCGCCGACCCCCGAGAACTTCGACCCGTGGAGCGCGCGCAACATGAACCTCTCACCCGACGGAGGCGTCACGCCGGCGCTGCGCCGTACGGGCAGCACGGAGGCCATGCACGCCGCCTACGAGAGCGGCATGCGCTTCGACGGTGACCTCGACATTCCGGTCATCGACTGGCGCCACTACCTCGAACACCAGCTCAATATGCATCACAGCCACCAGTCGTTCGCGACGCGGCAGCGCCTGCAGCGCCGCCACAACGAAGGCAATCAGGTGATCTGGTTCACCGACGCGAGGCCTGGGAATCCGATGTTCGACCAGACGCCGGAGGCCTTCGAGGTGATCGACGAGTGGATGGAGAATATCAAGATGTATCCGTGGCGCAGCGTCGCGCAGAACAAGCCGCCGCGCGCCGTGGACCGCTGCTTCGACACGCTCGGGCACGAGATCGCCGCGGGCGACGGAGTGTGGAATGGAATCCTGGACCGGAAGCCGCCCGGCGCGTGCACGCGGCTGTTCCCGGTCCACTCCAGCTCGCGCCGGGTGGCCGGCGGCCCGTTCGAGGGCGGTGTCTTCAAGTGCGGCCTCCAGAATGTCGACCACGCCATCCGCTCCGGGGTCTACGGCAGCTGGGTGCCCGGTCCAGCCGAGCGCGCCCGCCTGATGAAGATCTTCCCCGAGGGAGTGTGCGACTGGAGGAAGAAGGATCAGGGCCGCCCCTGAGAGGTCGCGCGGCGCGTCGCCCGCGGCGAGCGCATCGACTGCGCGGCGACCGCTCGGCTTCAGATCCACTGCGGGCACCGCGCGCCGGGTACGAGCATCTTGGCGACGTAGATGTCGACGCCGGGCTGGCTCACGTCGACGGCGAACGCGTCCGGCAATCTCAGGCTGCGCAGCGTGGCCAGCGCCCGTGCGAGGTCCTCCGCGAGATCCTCGCTTGCGTGATCGTCGAGCTCGCACCATCGCGTATCCGCCAAGAGGCCGCCGAAGAACGCCGTGAGCGCGGCGTGGGGTGTGCCGCCGCGATAGGCCTGCTCCGGCAGATCCTCCCGCGAGCCGTGGATGAAGGTCAGCCGCGACTGCGCGGCCTCGGTGATCGCCCGCACCGCGGCGACCGTCGGGCTGAGATGGGTGCCGGCGCCGAGGTTCACCATCGACGCGTGGCCAAACGGCGAGGGATCGAGGAGCACCGCCATGAAGGTATGGGTCGGGAGATCGATCGCGACGCGGAGCAGCACGAGCGTGAGGCCGGCGCGGCGGATGCGCTCGCACAGCGCGCCGGCTGCGTCATCGTCGATCGTCTCGAGATCGATCACGCCGAACCGGCTGCGCTGGACCTGACCGCGGACGGACAGCCTGGCCAGCGTGTCGCGCTCGATGATCTCGTAGAGGCCGTGCAGCCGAGCTTCGACGATGTGATTGCCGCTGGCCAGCCCGTTGAACGAGTAGCGGTGAAGCTGGTGGCGGTAGTAGTACGCGGCGAACGCCGGAATCCAGATCGGCTGTCCAGTCGACAGCGCCTCGCCTGCGACCCAGTCAAGGATGAGGCCCGGGCCGGCCTGCGTGGCACCGGTGTGGCCCTCGAGCGTTCGGGGTGACAAGAAGGGCTCGCCCGCGCGGCGCAGCTCGATCGTCGAAGCCCGTCGGAATACGGTCGCGGGATTCTCTGCGTGCCACGCCTCGATCGCCTCCATGTGCGCGGAGACCTGCGCATCCACGTGCCGCAACCCCTTGCCGTTGGAGGTCTGCAGGATCCGGCCCTGCGGTCGCACCGCGACGTAGACCGGGATACCGATGCAGTCGAGACCGGTGATGTCTGCACATCGCGTGATGCCGAAACGCGGCAGGTGGGGCGTGATGCGCGCGAGGGTCGTCTCGGGCGAGACCAGCCGATGCGTCCCGGACACGACGTCCTTCGTGAGCGCGGGCGTCATGATGCGCGCTGCCACGGCAACAGGTCGGCGATCGCACCGGTGAGCTGCAGCTCCAGCACGGCCTCGAGCTCGAGGTCCGCCGAGCGAGCGAACCCGCGGGGGCCGGTCGCGAGCACCCACGCGGCGGTCGCGCGGTCCTCGAGCACGCGGCGCACCACAGCGGCAGGCGCACGGGCGAGTAGCGCGAGCTCGCGGCGCGCGGCGCCCGACGCGACGGACCAAAGCTTCCAGTGCGCGTCGCGCGCGGCGCGCGGGCAGCGCACGCCGCTGGCGCGAGCCCAGGCGGCGACGAACGCGAGCTCGCTCGCTGCTTCGCCGAGCGGCGTCGTGGCCGGCGCGAGGAGCGCCTCGATCCGCGCGCTCACCGCACCGTCCTGCGCGAGCCCGAACGCCTCCGGTCCGGCGTCCCGCAACCAGTCGACAAGCGCGCGCTCGGCCAGGAGCCTGGTGAGCTCGTTCGACGTGAGCCCTCGGGCACGCGCCCAGGCGCCGACCTCGCCGACCTGGTGGGCAGCGCGCCACCGCGCCTCGAACGAGCGAGCGAACGCCTCGGGACAGACCACTCCGTGCAACCGGGCCCAGTCCACGAGGAACCAGCGAACCAGCGCGCGCCGGTACGCAGCCGGCCAGCTCGGCGATCGGGACGCGGCGTCCGCCAGCTGGGGCCACGCGATCGTGCACCCGGCGCCTCCGAGCACCCGCGCGTGGAGCCGCGGGCGCGCGAACTCATCCGCCCACAGGTCAACCGCCTGCCGCGGGGGGGCCTTGGCCGGCCGCGCACGGCGGCCACAGTGCGCGAGCACCGACGCGGCGTCGCTCGCCTTGAGATCGACGGCAGCTCGCCGGACGTAGTCCTCGAGCGCGCGGATGCGTTCGGCCGGCCAGCGCTGCACGCCTGGGGTAGCGAGCAAGGCGCGATACGAGCGACGCGGGTAGTACGTCTGCTTCGCGACGTCGATCAGCTCGTCGACCTCCGCGCGCGCGAGCACACCCTCGCGCTCGGCGCACTGGAGCGTGGCGCGGATGTTGACGAGTGGCTCGGACAGCGCGCGATAGCCCAGCTCCTCGTCGGCGTGCTGCAGTGCGACTTCATCGTCGCCCGTGATCAAGCCGTCGCGATACCATTCGAAGATCGTGCCATGGCCCACCATGCCGAGCGAATGCAGCTCGGCGGCGCGCAGTGCACCCATGCTGCTCGCGCCGAGCACGTCGATCCCCTCGTCGAGCGCGGCCAAGATCTCGCGCTGCCAGATCGACGGCGAACCGTGAAACACGCCGTCGATGAGCACGATCGTCGCGACGTCCGAGGCCAGGACGCCGTAGATGTCGCCCTTCCGCGCGGGCGGGCGATAGTCGGCCCGCAGGATGCCGCGCGCACGCGCCACCGGGAGCGACGGGCCGAGGAAGACAACGACCCGGGGATCGGCGACATCGCTGTCAGCGAAGGCCCTCATCGGACGGTCAGCACGTCATCCGCAGTCGACTCACCCGATGACGATCGAGGTCGTCGTCGTCGTGGTCGGGCAGATCGGGGTATGGCACGGCCCACAGCTCCCGCCTCCCGTACAGTGCGCAAGCGACACGTTTGTCGTCTCGGGTTTGATGCCGCCCGCGACGGCCTTCAGGCTGTCGTCGCTCAACGTCCGCAGTGTCTCCTTGCGGATGACCAGACTCCGTCGGGTACTCTTCTTCTCCATGCTCATTCTCCCTTGTTACGTGTGACACCCGAACCGGGCTCCGCTGGTGCGTGAACTATGCGCCGTCGCGAGCACATGCAATCCAGATGGTAATATCAAGACACCGCCATGAAGCTATTTGCCGACATCGGCCGCCGTCTCGATGCCCAGTGGAGTGATAGTCACGAAGATCTCGGGAGTTGGCCGGCTCGCGCCGCGCTCGCCCTGGCCGAGGCGCGGCCGTGCGACCACGTGACGATGGCAGATATTGCCGCGTGGGCCATCGCGACCGATCACTTGCCAGTCCAGCTCGATCCGGCTGGCAGATTTGGCCAACCGCCGGTCACCTTGTACCGCGGTGATCACTTCGTGATCGACGTGCTGTTCTGGATCGACGCCTCGCTCGCGATTCACCAGCATGCATTCTCCGGTGCGTTCCACGTGCTTCATGGCAGTAGCCTGCACGCGACCTACGGATTCAAGGAGACCCTGCGATTGAGTAATACGATGCAACTCGGCGAGCTGACGCTCGAGCACGCCGAGCATCTCGCGCGCGGGGACACGCGTCCGATCCGGTCGGGCCGCGGCTTGATCCATTCCCTGTTTCACCTCGCGCGCCCATCAGCGACGATCGTCGTGAGGACGGTCCGCGATGCGGACGCGTCACCGCAGTACGAATACCGCGTCCCGTGCCTGGCGATGGTGGGCACCGATGAGCTCGGACCCGTGGGCGAAGCGCTCGTCCTGCGGCTGCGCGCGATCGACGCGCTGCACGCCAGCGAGCCGCACGCCGCGTTCGCCCTGCTGCGGTCGCTGCTCGCGCGGTGCGACGCCGAGACCTGGTTTCGCGCCGTCGATCGCGCGCTGATCAGCGGCTGGCTCGAACCCGCGCAGCTGGCGCTCCTGCGCGAGGAAGCGCGCCCGCGGCACGGGACGCTGATCGACGCCTGGAACCAGGTCTTCGAGGAGACGTTGCGGACCTCGAGCCTCGTGCGTCACCGCGCCGCCGTTCGCGATCCGGCGCAGCGCGATTTCCTCGCCCTGCTGCTCAACCTGTCCGGGCGCCGGACGATCCTCGCCATGGTGGCGCGCCGCTACCCCGGCGATCCGGTCGACGTCGTGATGGGCTGGATCGAGGCCCTCGTCGCGCAGCGGCCCGCGGGGAGCGCGGGCGCCAATGTCCTCGAGGTCGAGCTCGACGAGGCCGCGCTGCACGTGCTGCGCGGCCTCCTCGAGGACCTGCCGTGGCCGGCGATCATCGACCGCCTGCGAGAGGAGTTCGACGACGTCGACGCCCAGCTCGAGCAGCTCGCGGAGCTGGGTGCGGCGCTCCGCGGCTCGCGCGTGTTCCGCAACCTACTCGCGTGAGTCGTGGATCGCCGAACCGGGCTTGTTGTGCAGGCGCGCCGGATTCCCGTGATCAGCGCGCGCCGTCGAAGCAAACAGCTCGCGCTCGCAGCCGGCGCGCTGCACGCGGAGAACGCACTCGAGGAAGAGATGCGCCTCGGCGCCCATCGCATCGTCCTCTCGAAACTGGCCCATCGGATTCACTTCGAGAAAGACGTATTCTTCGTCGGGCGTGACGATGAAGTCGAAGCAGCCGAAGATGATCCCGAGTTTTCGCATCAAGGCGATACATCTCTCGGCGACGTGGGGCCGGGAGCTCGGTGGCTTCGAGGCGCAGCGTCTTGAAGGCTGCCCTCCAGTCGTCTTTGGCATGCTCGTTTTCTTGACAATGCAATTTGGCAGCAAACAGGTGGCCTCCGTGCTGGCTCGCTCGTCGATCTCCTCGCCGACCATCGACCACGAATGATCACCTTAGATTGCCTCAGGCCGAGTACGACAACGCGGAGCGCGGCGCGAACCGCGAGACGACTGCAAGGGGCGGGGGGCCTGCATTTTTGCAGCTGAGGCGGGCCTCGGTGCGGCTTCTTTGCTGGGCCCGCGGAGCATAGGGTGCGCCTCGGAGGTATTCGCAATGATCAGGCTTGTTGTTTTGTTCATCGCGGCCGCGGGTATCGGGTGCGCCGCGCTCGAGCCGGCGGACGAGCCGGTCGCATCCGCTGACGGTGTGAGCCAGGAGCTGAGCGCTGTGGGGCGGCCATCGACAGTGGTGTTGCCCGGCGACAACTTCTTTCCGGAGAGCATCACGGCATCGCTCGGCGGGGCGCTGTACGTGTCGAGCATCACGACCGGCGAGATCGTCCGGTTCGCCACGCCGTCGTCGCCGGCGCAGGTGTTCGTGCCCGCCGGGGTGAACATCGGCACGGCCGGCGTGGCGTTCGATGATGTGCGGCAGGTGCTGTGGGCGTGCGCCGTCGACCTCACGTTTGCGACGCCGACGGCGCTGCGGGCGTTCTCGGCGCGCGACGGCGCACTGATCGCGAGCTACACCGTGCCCGACGGCGGCGTGTGCGGCGACATCGCGCTGGCGCGCGGCGATGTGTACATCACGGACACGCTGCTCGGGTTGCTGTTCAAGCTGACCACGCCTGGGGCCCGCACGGCGAGCGGGGGCACACTCGCGCTGTGGTCGGCCGACCCGGCGTTCCATGGCGCCGGGTTCTTGCAGATCAACGGGATCGCGTTCGACGGCCTGCGCACCATTTACACGGCGAACTACAGCACGGGCGAGATCTTCGCCGTCGCGATCCGGCGCGATGGCACGGCCGGCGCAGCGAGCGTCATCCAGACACCGCGCGTGTTCACGACGCTGGATGGCATCCGCATCGTTGCGCCGTTCACCAGCTCGCTGTTCGTCACCGAGAACACGGGCGCGCTGTCACGGGTCGACATCATCGGGAGCACCGCGACGGTCACGACGCTCGGCACGTTCGATCAGCCGACGTCGGTGATCCGCGTCGGGCGCGATCTGTGGATCACCGAGGGCCAGGATCTGCGGCTGCAGGGGGTGGACCCGACACCGGTCCATTTGCCGTTCGTTGTCCGCCGGCACTCGCTGTAGCTACGCGTCGCCGGCAAACACCGCGGCGTTGCGCCGGAAGTCCTCGACGAGGAATGCGAGGGTGGCGCGGATCGGGGCACGGTTGCGGACCTCGCGATGGGCGACCAGCCAGACGTCGCGGGCGGAGAACCGCGCGTCGCGCACGACCCGGCGGAGCCGCGGCTCGGTGGCCGCGAGGTTGTGCGGCAGGATGGCAATGCCGGCGCCGCCCGCGGCGACCGCGAGGGCGAGCGAGATCGTGTTGCAGCGCACGCCGTAGCGAGTCACGCCATGGCGCGCGAGCCACTGCGCTTCGGGGCCGTTGTCGAACGGCGGCGCCATGCCGACCAGGGTGTGCGCGGCGAGATCGCCGAGCGTGTCGAGTCGCGGTCCGCGCGCCACGTAATCATCGCGCGCGTACAGGGCGATGCCCATCGTGGCGACCTTTTGCGCGATGAGGGTCGATGTGGTGGGCTTGACGATCCGGATCGCGATGTCTGCCTCGCCGCGCGCGAGGTCGATCACGCGGTTCTCGGCCATCAGATCGAGCTGGACGCCCGGATAGCGACCGCGAAACGCCGCGACCAGGGGCGCGATGCTGAGCATGATGCCGTCGCCGGCGGTGATGCGCACGAGGCCCTCGAGGCGAGCGTCGTGATCGCGGGTTCGCCGCTCGAACGCGAGGACGTCGTCCTCGATCCGGAGCGCGGTCTCGATGGCTGCGTCGCCGGCGCGCGTCGGCCGCAGGCCCTCGCGGGTCCTGGCGAACAGCTTCGCCCCGAGCTTGCGCTCGAAAGCCTCGAGGCGGCGGCCCACGGTCGTCGGGTCGACCCGCAGCGCACGCGCCGCCTTGGCGAGCGTGCCGTGGCGGCTGATGGCAAGCACGATCCGGAGCTCGTCCCACTGCTGCATACGTGACTGCTACCTGATTGCCATCGCGCCCACAATGCGATGACGTTGCACGTGCCATGCACGCCTGCAGCGACGCCAGACGGCGGCGATCAGCTCATCTCGAGGAACCACAGCGTACCTGCAGCGTCGCCGGCGCAGATCATCGCGTTCGTCACCGCGACGGCGCGGAAGTCGGCGCTCCCGCAAAACGTGCTCAGGCACGCCTGCGTTGCGAGGTCCCAGACCCTGATCGTCCGATCGCGGGACGCCGATACGGCGCGCCTGCCGTCTGGAGTGAC
>DATIPJ010000528.1:0-4979 GCA_035472155.1 Kofleriaceae bacterium | reverse complement strand
GGCGCTGGTCGACACGCTCGTCGCGCAGACCGAGCTCGCGCCCGGCGGCCTGCCGCTGCTGCAGTTCACGCTCGCCGAGGTGTGGGACGCGCGCGACGTCGAGACCCGGACGATCCGCGCCGAGTCGCTCGCGGCGCTCGGCGGTGTCGAGGGCGCGCTGACCCGCCACGCCGACCACCTGCTCGCCGGGCTCGACGCCGACGGACGCGAGGCCGCGCGCCGCATCCTCCTCCGCCTGGTCACCGCCGAGGGCACGCGCGCCCGCCGCGCCGAAGCGGAGCTACTCACCGACGGCGCGCAGCGCAGCGCCGAGCGGACGGCGCTCGAGGTGCTCGTCCGCGGCCGCGTCGTGGTCGCCAACAACGCCGAGCACGGTGCCTACGAGATCGCCCACGAGGCGCTGCTGGTCAGCTGGTCGACGCTGCAGGGCTGGCTCCAGCGCGACGCCGCCGATCACGGCCTGCGGCTGCGCGTCGAGCACGCCGCAGGCGAGTGGGAGCGCACCGGGCGCCCGCGCGACCTGTTGTGGGGCCGCCGCCAGCTCGCGACGACACGCGGCCTCGACCGCGAGACCATGGCACCGCGTGAGATCGCCTTCCTCGACACGTCGCGCGCGGCGATCGTGCGGACGCGCGTGCTCGGCCTGGGCGCTGCCGCGACGCTCGCGATCGCCGCGGTCGTCATCGGGCTGACGATCCGCGCCCGCGCGCGCCGCGAAGTTCAGGAGCTGGTGGCCGGTCAGGTCCTGTCCGGGGCCGTGGCATTCGACGAGGCCCGCCGGGTCGGCGCCGAGCGCGATGCCGCACGCGCCCGGGCCTTCCAGCTGTTCGACGCCCATCGCTGGGTCGAGGGCGAGGACGCGTGGACCGCGGTCGAGGCGCTCGCCGCCCACGAGGCCGGCCAGTACCGCGCCGCGTCGAGCTACTTCGAGAGCGCGCTGTCGCTCGATCCGTCGCGCGCGGCGCTGCGCGCCCAGTTCGCCGACCTGACGTTTCAGCGCCTGCTGCGCGCAGAGAGCGATCACCACCGCGATCTCGCCGACGAGCTGGCCGGCCGGCTGGTCGCCTACGACGACGGCCGCTACCGCGCCGCGCTGAGCGCCGGTGCGCGCGTCGAGCTCGAGGTGACGCCGCCCGGCACGCAGGTGTGGAGCGAGCGCCCAGGCGCGGCGCGCGTGCTGCTCGGACAGGCGCCGCTCGCGCCGATGACGCTGCCACCCGGCTCGCTCATCCTGTCGTTCGAGGCGTCCGGGCGCCTCACCACGCGTCTGCCGGTGCTGCTGTCGCGCGGCGAAACGCTGCACCAGACCATTGCGCTGCCGCACGCGAGCTCGGCGCCTCCCGACATGATCTATGTCCCCCCCGGCCGCTTCTTGTTCGGCAGCGCCGACAGCACCGACCTGCGACGAGGATTTCTCACAGCGCCTCCCATTCACGAGGTCACGACGGACGCGTATTACATCAGCCGCTACGAGGTCACGTTCGGCCAGTGGATCGAGTTCCTCGACGACCTCGATCCCGCCGAGCGCCGCCGGCGCAGTCCGAGCGCCGCGCACAAGCGATCGTCGCTCGCGCTGACCGAGCTCGCGCCGAAACACTGGCAGCTGCAGCTCACACCGACCGGTCGGACGTACACCGCCGAGACCGGCGAACGCCTGCACTACGAGCGCCGCGGCCAGCGCGCCGATCAGGACTGGACGCGATTCCCGGTGTCCGCGGTGTCGTACGAGGACGCGATCGCCTTCACCGCGTGGCTCGACCGCACGCGCCGCATCCCGGGCGCGCGCCTCTGCGACGAGTACGAGTGGGAGCGCGCCGCGCGCGGTGCCGATGGGCGCACGTTCCCGAACGGCAGCGTGCTGGCCCCCGACGATGCGAATTTTGATGTGACGTACGGCCGCGACCCGCTCGCGTTCGGCCCCGACGAGGTCGGCGCGCACCCCGGGTCGCGCAGCCCGGTCGGCTGCGACGACATGGCCGGCAACGTCTGGGAGCTGACGCGCTCGGTCGAGGAGGAGGGCGCGCCGGTCGAGCGCGGTGGCGCCTGGTATTACGCCGAGCTCACCCAGCGCAGCGTCAATCGCGAGCGCAGCGAGCCGACGTTCCGCAGCGTGCACGTCGGCCTTCGCGTTTGCGCGACGCCGCATTGATGTGCTCGCTGTCACTCGGCTGTTCGGCGTTTGTTCGCCGTTAGCAATGATTTGTCGTTCGTTCGCCGTTAGAGCGCTCGTGCGACCGAGAACGCATCGCTAGTCTGCATTGGAATCCAATGCGGACGCGGTCGACGTGTCAAATCAACAGCCACCATCTACGTATTCACGAATCGAGACTGACTATGAGTGAATTCATGACGAGATCCGTTGTTTCCTGGGTCGCGCTCGGCTTGACCATCGCCGCGGGACTCGGTGGGTGTGTCGCCGTCGACGAGACCTCCACCGCCGAGCAGGCCGGCGAGAACCTGCAGGGTGAGAATCTGCAAGGCGAGAATCTGCAGGGCGAGAATCTGCAGGGCATGAACATGCAGGGTATTCGCATGCAGGGAGCCACGCTGTCAGGAGTCGCGCTGACACATGTCCAGATCGACCGCGGCGAGCTGGTCGCGCAGCGCGGGCCGGACACACTGCACGGTACCCAGCTCGTAGGCGCACACTTCAAAGCCGACGTCCGGGGCACGTCGCCCCCGAGCTCGGCGGTGATCGAGTACCGCATCACCAAGATCGAGCCCGAGCTGGCGAAATACGACTTCAGGGGCACCGGCCATACCTTCCTCTACACGCTCGAGCAATGGTCGAGCGACGCCGGCGCCTGGCAGGTGGCATGCCCCGCTGACACCGACGGGCGCACCGTCGCGATCCCCCTGGCCGCGGTATGGAACGACCACGGCGACCGCAACGAGTCGAATACGCAGTTCACGTTCGGCTGTACGACCGGGGTGATCGCGAAGTGCTACCGCTGGGGCTACCGCCCGTGGGTCACGGGCTTCGGCGACCTGGTCGCGATGCACCAGACGTGCACGCGGCTCGCACGGGCCGACTACTGCGGCAATGGCAGGCCAAACACGCATGACGGCACGAAGGTCAATGTCTGGGACACCATCCCCGCGCCCGGACCGATCCAGCGGCACGGGGTGCTTCCCCCCATCGGGTTCCCCCCGGTCCCGATGACGTTCGAGGCGGGGTGGAATACCGGAGGCGCGGTGTGCCTCAGCCGCGCGCGCTGGCTGGTCGACGACGCCGTGGACATCGCCGCGCTGTGTCCGGACCGTTTGGTGCCGCCTGGCATCGGGCAGACCGTCTGCGACACGATCCCCGACGCCCTGGGCTATGACGCGAACGCGAAGATGTTCAACGAGTCATACATCAACGTCCGCTTGTGATCTGGAACGCAGCTTGAAAGTCTCGACGCCACCCCCCGCCGAATCCACCGAGATCCTCATTCTGTTGTCGTGCTCTTGTCAGCGGCGCCCTACCCCGTGTGGAATCAGCTGAGGCGCCGCGGCACAGCGCGCTCGTATGCCACACTCCGATGCGTGGGAGTCGTGCGTTAGCTGCCACCCACCGTGCATGCGCTTTGCTAGTTTCGCGCACACGCCTCGTGAGTGAGCTAGTGAGCGAGCTTATCTTCCTGCACGGTCCGACCAGTGTCATCTGGCCGGGTCGTCCACCGGGCGCTCCCCCGCGTTTGTCATGATCGACTCGGAGTGGACTCCTCCCGACGAGCTCGAGGAGTACCGCCTGGTGCGGCTCCTCGGCCGCGGCACGATGGGCGAGGTCTACCTCGCGCGCGACTCGCTGCTCGACCGCCCTGTCGCCCTCAAGTTCGTGCAGGCCGCCGAGGACCCCGACGCGCGCGCCCGGTTCTTCGATGAAGCGCGCGCGATCGCCCGGCTGCAGCACCCCAATGTCGTGGCGATCTACCGGGTCGCCGAGGTCTCCGGGCATCCGTTCCTGGTGTCGGAGTACGTGCGCGGCCGCCCCCTCGACCAGCTCGACCGGCCGGCCTCGTCGCGGCAAGTCCTCGAGCTGGCGCTCGATCTCGCGCGCGGGCTCGCGGCGGCGCATCGCTGCGGGGTCCTGCACCGCGACGTCAAGCCGGCCAACGCGATGCTCACCGTCGAAGGCCGCGGCAAGCTGCTCGACTTCGGGCTGGCGCGCCTGCTCGACGACCACCACGCCGAGGAGCCCCTCTCGCCGCCGCGCGAGCGCTCCGACGTCCGGCGCCACCTCGCCGCGATCGACGAGACGCAGTCGCGGCGCGCGATCTGGTCGGACGGCGAGACGCTGCCGCTGCCGAACGAGCTCGACGCGCTGCGCGGCAGCCCGCAGTCCGATCAACCCGCCGGTACGCCGCTCTACATGGCGCCCGAGCTATGGCGCGGCGAGCCAGCGACGCGGCGGTCGGACCTGTACTCGCTCGGCATCCTGCTCTACGAGCTGCTCGCCGGGACCGCGCCGCACCGCGGGATCCCGATCACGATCCTCGGTGACGTGATCCAGAGCCGCGACGTCCCGCGGGTCAGCGACATCGCGCCCGGGGTCGACCCGGCGCTCGCAGCGATCGTCGATCGCCTGGTCGAGCGCGATGCGGGCGCGCGGTTCCCGTCGGCCGATGCGCTGCTGGTCGCGCTCGAGCAGACCGTGACGCCTCCCACCACGACGAGCGTGCCCGACGGCAATCCGTACCGCGGACTGTCGGCGTTCGAGTCCGAGCACGGCTCGCTGTTCTTCGGCCGGCGCAGCGAGATCCGCGAGCTGGTCGATCGCGTCCGCAGCGAGGCGTTCGTCGTGGTCGGCGGCGACTCGGGCACCGGCAAGTCGTCGCTGTGCCGCGCCGGCGTGTTGCCGTGGCTGGTCCAGAACGACGGCTGGTCGCGGATCGACGTCGTGCCCGGCCGCCACCCGGTGCGCTCGCTCGCCGCCGCGCTCGCCGCGTGGTCGGAGATCGACGAGGCGACGCTCGACACGCTGATCCGCGACACGC
>DATIPJ010000527.1:0-28477 GCA_035472155.1 Kofleriaceae bacterium | reverse complement strand
GGTGTTGTTGGTGTTCGTGCCGTTCGCACCGGCGAACAGGCCATTCTCCAGGTCGGCCATCACCCACGGGCCCGACCCGACGCACTGACCGGCCACGACACCGCCGAACCAGCACAGCGTACCGAAGTAGACCGCTCCCATGCGCCCGTTGCCGTTGTCGCGAGAGTTGGTCTCCGCGTTGCCGTAGTCGAAGCAGCAGCCGCTGTTCACGTGCCCGCCGGCGGCTACCATGTAGACGCCCTGCGCCGCGCTGCCGGTGGCGATGCCGTTGGTGAAGTTGTTCCGGTAGCCGGTGCCGGGCGCCACGAACACGCCGTACGCTTTGCGGCCGCCGAGGGTGATCGGAGCGGCGGCGGCGTTGGCCAGGTTGTCGAAGCCGCCCGGTGCCGGCCCTTGAAATCCTCCAGGCGGCGCCTGGGTCAGGCGGTTATTTCTACCACTCTGGTCATAGATGATCGTGATCAGACACGTGGTACCCGCGCAGAACGAGTCCTGTGCGGCGGCGTCGGCGGTTCCGCCCGCGTTCAACAACCCGATGTCCCGGGTGGTGTTGTCCGACGACCGCCGTACCTGATACAGCGGACCGTTGTACGCCGCGAACATCGCGCGTGTGGTGCTGTGCGCGGCCACGCACGGCGTACCCCCCGACGCGTAGATGTCGCACGGGGCGGCCGACGCGGTGCCGGAGATGCCGACCAGGATGGCTGCGGTGAACAAGACAGACGCACCCGCCAAGAGTCGTGCTTTTCTCATGTGTCCAAGTCGTGGCCCAGTAGTCATGGGATCTCCTCTCCGATTCGATGTCCGGGGATGTGGCATTCAGATACAGCTCGACGCGGCGCTCGCCGAGCCCGCACGGTCCACCGCAGTGACGGCAAGACACGCGACGGCGGCGGCGCATGAACGGCGCATCGCCAGGACGCTATCCGAGGCCCGCGACATGGTCAATGTAAGCCGAAACCACATTATCCGGATGAGCAGCGCTGATATCGAACAGTACTGACGTCGATCTCCGGATGGACGAGCGCCTTCGCACGGTGTGGATGGTCGGTCATGAGACGCGTCCATGACCGTGGACGCTCCGTTCACGGCGTACTGACTCGACAATCGGCGCCGATCGACGGTCAGTCCGGGCAACCGTGCTGCGGATCCGCCGAGATGTACACCTCTCCGTTGTTGTTGGCGAGCGCCCAGCCGGGGCCCCACGGGCTGGAGGTGAAGTGGGCCATCTTGTTCGGCCAGTACACGACATCGACTTCGAGGCGAGCGCCCAAGGTCATCCGATCGCCGGTGTCGCAACCGCCTGGATCGGCGCAGGTGCGTCGCGCCAGCTTGTTGGTGCACACGACGTAGTTCGTGGCGTGCTCCGTGACCGCCGACGTTGCCACCCCCTCGTCGGGAGCGTCCGACTCGACGGCACATCCGACGAACATGGATAGCCCTGCAGCGGCCAACGCAACTCTGATCTGGTTCTTCATGGTCGATCTCCTGAATTTTTGTTCGTGATCACGCAGTCAATGGCACACTGCATATTCAGTTACAGCTGGTCTTGTTGGTTGACAGTAATGGACCGTTGGCGCCGTCGATGCGCATCCAGCCCATCTTGGGATGCGCATCCGTCGGCGTGATGTTCGCCATCCGGGACTGCCAGTCGACGTCTCCGACGTGCACGACGAAGCCGTAGGGCAAGGTCTCCTTGACGTCGGCGTTGGGAGCATCCCAGGACCGCAAGGCCAGCCCGCCGCACGCGAGCACATAGTTGGCGGCGTGCTCCCCGACCGCGGACGAGATCGATCCCTCGGCCGGCTCCGCGTCATCGGTTGCACAGCCGATGAACGAGGCTGCCAGAACAAATACGAGTGCAGAAAATGCAGAATTTCTCATCTTCGACCTCCTGGGCATTTCTGCCCCTGACAAGCACTAATCATGATCGACTTCGCGATCGCAAGAGGCTATCGCGTGAGAGCGCTCGTACAGAGCAAGATATGCAATTCGATGGTCAATCGTATTTGTATTGCTGTATCTCGCAATGCAAGTATCGCCGATGCAGCAACCTGCAATCCTCAGTGCATCATTCACTGTTCAAGATTGTCTTTCGCCGAATCGCAGTCGCCGGGCGTCTACGCACAGCACCTTTGGCAATTTTGCCCGATTCGCAAACGCCAGGTTGCACGGATCGCAGACAGCCGGTTGCCCTGCTGCAACCAGGTGTTTGCAGCAGGAGGCCCGGCGCGTTCGGGTGGTTCTCGAGGGCCGGCGCGGTCAGGGCGTACGCGGCCTCGGTGACACGAACCTCAAGCCGACCAGCCCCGCAGCGGCGGTGATCGCGCCGAGCAGCGCGACCATCGACGACGTGGGCAGCCAGCGCAGCAGCTGCGGGGCGATCAGGTAACCGAGGAGCATGCCGGACCACGCGATGCACGTCTGCGCGCGAAACGCACGGGCCAGGAGCGACGCGGGCATGCTCGACTGCAACAGGTGCAAGATCGTGAGATCGGCGAGCGGACCGTTCACGGCGGTCGCCGCGGCGACCACCATCAGCCACGGCAAGGGCAGGCCAAGCGCGAGCAGGATCAGTCCGGCGCCGAACACGAGTCTGCTCGCGACGATCCATCGCGCCGCTGCGGCCGGAGGACGACTGGCGAGGACGATATTGGACACCAGGTTGCCAGCGCCGTACGCGCAGGCCATCAGGCTGTACCCGGTGAGTGACTCGGTGCGATCGTTGCGAAAGATCAGCGCCATGCCAAACAGGTAGCCGCCCGCCCACGCGAGGTTCGCGATCGCAGACGTCGCGAGCGCGTAGATCAGGAGCGGACGGCCGCGCAGCGCGCGAAACCCCGCGACGACCGCCTCGATCGGACCCACGGCCCCGCTCGGATCGGGCGTGCGCCCGGGGATCCCGGAAGCGGCGATCGCGGCCGCGGAGGCCCCGTAGGTCGTCGCTGTGACGACGAAGAAATAGATCGCCGGAACGGCGTGATGGACGACGTACACCAGCGCGGGCCCGGCGATACGGGCGAGGCGGTGGGTGGCGTCGAACAGGCCGTTCGCCGCATGCCGCAGCCCGCGCTCGGACGCGAGGGGCGTCAACGCCGCCTGCAGGGTCGGCTCGAAGCATCAGGTCATGAGGCCGACCACGGACGCGACCGCGACCAGCAGTCCCGGCGCCACCCCGCCGAGCATGTCGGCCACGGGCAGCGTGAGCACCGCCGCCGCGCGCGCCGCATCCGCGGCGATCATCGTGACCCTGGGATGCCAGCCATCGGTCACGACGCCGCCGAGCAGACCGCCGGCCAGCACCGCGGCCGCCTGCAGCGTCGCGAGATACCCTGCGCCGGTCCCGAGGACGCCGATCGCCGTCCACAGCAGCGCCACCGAGTACAGCTGGGTGCCAAGCGCAGCGAGCACCTGACCGAGCCAGATCCTGCGAATGCTGCGGTGCCGCAACGGCTGGACGATCGTAACGGTCACCGCTCGTTCTTGCTCCTGTTCGCTGCGCGACGGAAGCTCCGTGGATGCAGACCAGGGTTGCAAATTTGAAACGCCCGCCCCCGTTCCAGTGGGACGATCTGCGCATCCTGCTCTATGTGCTGCGCTATGGCAGTTACGCGAAGGCGGCGAAGCAGGCCGAGCTGAGCCTCGCGACGATCGGCCGCCGCATCAAGGTGCTCGAGCAAGCGCTCGGCCGCGACCTGGTGGTGCGGCATCGCGACGGTCACCGGTTGACGGCGGCGGGGCAGTCGCTGCTTCCGGCAGCGCACCGGATGCAACTCGCCGCCGAGGAGCTCGAGCGCGCCGTGGCGGGCAACGCGCGCACCACGCTGCGGGTCGTGGGTTGGGAATGGGATACGATGTTCCTGTCTCGCAATCTGCCGCGACTCGGCGAGTGGCTGGGCGACGTGGAGCTCGAGGTCGGCTGGGACCACTGGCCGGATATCGAAGGCCGCGAGTACGATCTGGTGCTCTCCGATCGCGTCCCCGAGAATCTCGAGGTGCGGGTCCGCAAGCTCGGGCACATGCCGTTCGCCGCGTACGGAACCCGCGCCTACGTCGAGGCGAACCCGAGCAGCCTCACCGAGGCGCGCTGGCAGGACTGCGCGTGGGTCGGATTCAACGCGAAGCACCGCTACTTCCCGAGCGCACGATGGTTGACGGCGCGCCGGGGCACCGATCCCACGTATCGTTGCTCCAACGGCTTCGTGCTGGTCGACGTGCTCCGCGGCGGGGCGGGGCTCGCGCTCTTGCCGTGCTGGCTCGGCGATGTCGACGCCGGGCTGGTCCGCGTCACCCCACCGATCGCGGACCTCGAGCACCAGACCTGGTGTGTCGTCCATGCCGACAGGCGCCGCGATCGCGCGGTGGCCAGTGCAATCGCGGCGCTCGCCCGGCTCTACAGCGCGAGCGCAGCGAAGCCTCGGCCGGCCGCCGTCGAGCCTGGCGCCGGATCATAGCCCGAGGCCGGCGATCGCCGCGCTGGGCGTCAACCCGAAGCCTCGGCGAAAAACGCGCGACAGGTGCGCCGTGTCCGCGAAGCCAGCGTCCATGGCCGCGGTGCGGACTATCCGACGTGCACCGCCCGCTCGTAGAACAAACGTGCCCGACGGCGATACCTCTTGGTTGTTGCCAGGAGGTAGCGCTGCCCTCGTGCGAATGCGACAGGATCAGACCGGGACGGGGGCGAGGGCAAACGCGCGATTGTCCGCGTCGTTGTAGCCGAGATTGCTGCCCCAGCCGTCGGTCGCGAGCGCGTAGACCTCGAGGTGCTCGCCGAAGGCGGCGGTGGTGCACGGCGGGTTGCCGACACACGATGCGGGCAGCTCCAGGCTCATCATGTCCGACACGGTCTTGCTCAGTGTGAAGTTGCCCGTTCCGCCGGTGATCGTCGGCAGGATCTGGGTCGCGCTGCGGAACAGCTGCAGGGCGTGGGTCGCAAAGCCGTGGGGGTGGAACGCGGTGTAGGGGAGCGCGACGCTGGCCCCGGTCGGGTACGCGACGATGCCGCAGCACGGGTCGGCCGCGCCGGCAGGCGTCGAGGGAGCCCCGAGCCCTGCCCATGTATGGTTGTTGTCGATGTGCAGCGTGAGCACCAGGCTGTTGCCCTGGACCAGGGTACCGCCGCCCGGCTGCGCGACGGTGTCGGCGTGGACGGTGGTGATCGTGCCGCTCAGCGAGACCACGTCGGGGACGACGTACACGATGCCCGCCGTAGCGATGTCGACCAGCACGCCGGCGGCGGTGTAGAGGTCGAGCTTGAGCTGGTAGAGACCGCTGTCGTCGACGGTTCCGGTGGCGACCGTGCCGTTGTCGTTGAATGCCAGGCCGGGCGCGTGGAGCACGCTATTGAGCTCGCCATTCTCGGTGTCGAGCACCGCGTTGGCCACGGTCCACTGGCCGATCGGCGGCAGTGCCGGCGGAATCTCGTAGAGCGCCAGCGATTGGCCACCCACCGTCATGTAGTTTGGACCGAGCTTGTATGGCTCGATGACCAGATCGCTGCCGACGACATGCGCGTAGTGCCGGTTGACGTCGGCGGTGAGCGGAGCCCAGCCGCCCGAGGTGCCCTTGCGCCACGACAGCTGATAGTACTTGACGCCCAGTGACTCGCGCAGGCTGTTGTCGAAGTCCAGGCGAGGCCGCAGCACTCCGCCCCACGGCGCGTCGCCCTCGAGGAGGCCCCAGTTGGTGGCAGTGGTGGCGGGTGCGCCGCCGCCGTGGATCGCCTTGAGTGAGGTGTTGCCGATCGCCGTGAACAGCACCCAGTTGTTGGATGCGTGGACCGGCGGGCATGGCGAGCACGTGATCGCGAACGGGTTGGTCGTGATCAGGTGGACCTCGGTGCCGCACGCGTAATTCCACCAGGTGTGGCAGGCGACCGGGGTCGGCGCGTAGATCGTCACGTCGAAGAGCCCGAACAGCCGCTGGTGCGCCTTGAAGTACAGATCGGGCACGTCGGTATCGAAGCAGCTCTGGAAGATGAAGGTCTGGAAGTGACCGCACTCATCGGTCGTGGCGGTGCCGACCTTCTGCATGGTGACGAACTGCGGATAGATGAAGCACAGGATCGGCCGGATCAGCTCGGCGTGTGCGACCAGGCTCTGCTCGAATTGCAGCCGGCTCGCGCTGTGAGCGAGGAACCGCAGCTCGCTCGACGACGCCGCGTCCTGCAGCGCCTTGACCGTGGTCGCATCCATCGTGTGCGGCGAGGCCGCGCTCCGGACCTCGAGCGTCGCGGCGCCGCGGATGATCGGGCCTGGATCCGGGCCCGGATCGGGGAACGGCTTCACGATGAGCTCGCGGATCCGGTCGATCACCCAGTCCGGCAGCCTGGGCAGCACGAGCACCAGCGGATCGACCTCGTAGATATCGACGGTGGCGTTGCACACCGGCAGATCGAGCGACACACCGCCGCTGACGATCCGCTTCATCAGCGTGCCGCGCACCAGGCACAGGCGGAACCAGCAACGCCAGATCGCCGAGGCGACCGTGAACTGTGCGGTCAGTCGCGCCTGCTTGGCGTCGACGCGCAGGTGCTGCTCCTGCGCGCCGCGGCGCAGCAGATCGGCCAGGTCCGGATCGTCGACCGCAGGCCCGATGACGACGCGGACCGCGGTCGGCGCCACGCTGGCCGGAAGGTTCAGACACGCGCCGTCGGCGCCGAGCGGACTTCGCGCGAGCAGCTTGCCGCCGTTGGAATATGCATATGCCGCGGTATTGGGACGCTCGTCGCCCACCGCCTGTAGTAGATCCGCCTGGACCCGGATCTCGATCATCTTCTCGTTGTTGGCCACGCCCACATCTCCTCGTTGCATCGCAGTCGGTGTTCAAATTTTCGGGCGTCGGCCGGACACCGTGTGTCGCCGGGGAGCGCCTGCCTCGACTGCTGCAGACGCCCCCGACGCACCCCGCCGCCGCCCTTCTGTCACGCCACTCCTGCCACCATCCCCGAGTCCGGACCTGTGCCTGTCCGGCAGTCCTTTGTGATGTACGAAGACTGCCGCCTATACGCCGTGAGCCTGTATGGGCCGGAGGATATTCACGCCACCGATCTCGGGGTCACGACTCGACTGTGAGCAAGTGCCGCACCAGCGCTCCCGTCCTCTCGACCGGGCCCGCGGGCACCCCAGGGACTGCGCTGATGGGTGCCAGGACTGCCGCGTGTTGCCGTCGAGCGCGTGGCTGGTTGCGCAACTAGCGCAACCAGCTCGCGCGATCTGCGCAGCTGCCGCGCGCGGTGCGCAGGCGCGTACCCGTCCGTGCGCCTCGCCAGCAGCTCACAAAGCGGCGAGGCACGCCTGGCACGCTGGGTGCTGCATCGCTTCGCGGCGGAACGCCGCATCGGCTCGCCGCTCTCGTGACCGCCGAAGGAGGTGTGCGATGTGGATGGGATCGATCCGCACTGTCGTGCAGACAAAGAATCAGCGCGATTCTGAAACTGATCGTTTGGTACAGGCCACCTTGTTGCGCAATGGCACTGTGCTCCGGGTCCTCGACCTCGAAGATCCGACGGTGAACGATCTGGAGCGCGGGGCCGTTGCGCGCAGCACGGGCTCGAGGGAGGGCACGACGAGCTGGACCCTCAGCCCGGGGTGATCGGCGAGTGGCGGAGTGCGTTCCCACCGTCGAAGGCCGAAACTTCCTCGAGCACAGCTGCATGACGCGTCTCGCACGCGATCGCGCACGGGCAAACCGCCGAGGGTCGGACAGTCGCGCGGGGGCGAGCTTGCGGCCGGCCTGGCTCGGTGGCTCGCGGGTCGATGGAGTTACGCCGACTTTACAGCGCGCATCCGAGGGGGTCTACTAGCCCGGCGGATGGCGCTCGAACCGGGGACGTTGTTGGATGCTCGATATCGTCTCGACCGCCTCGTTGCGGAAGGTGGCATGGGCGTGGTCTGGGCGGCCGAGGACCTCCGGACGGGTGAGCGCTGTGCGGTGAAGTTGATGAAGGATGCGACCAGTCCGCAGCTCCGTGACCGGTTTCTGCACGAGGGGCGGATGGCCTCGAAAGTGAGCCATGACAACGTCGTTCGCATCCTCGAGGTGCTCGAGCCGGCGGATGGATCGCCGGCGATCATCATGGAGCTGCTGGAGGGCGAGTCCTTGCGCGCGGTGCTCGAACGCGATCACAAGCTCGGGCTCGCGAGGCTGGCCGAGATCATGGTGCCTGTGATCTCCGCCGTTGGAACCGCGCATGCGCAGGGGATCGTACATCGCGACCTGAAACCCGAGAACGTCTTCCTCGTGGCGTCGCCGCACGTGGTCAAGGTCCTCGACTTCGGGATCGCCAAGCTGACGCCGCTCGACGGAGAAGCGCGGCGCTCGACCGGGAACACGACCGGTGTGGTGTGGGGAACGCCGAAGTACATGGCGCCGGAGCAGGCCGCCGGGGCGAAGGTCGATCATCGAGCCGATGTCTGGTCGCTCGGGATCATGCTGTACGAGGGCCTCTCCGGGGTATGCCCGACCGAGGGGAACGACGTCCTGCAGGTCCTGACCAACGTGGCCCTGAAGCCCTTCGAGCCGCTGCGCCAGCTCATGCCCGAGGCCCCCGAGCACATCGCGGAGCTGATCACGCGCATGCTCTCGCGCAAACCGGCGGAGCGGCCCGCTCTCCAGGAGGTGATCGAGCAGCTCGAGCCGTTTGCGGGGACAACCGGCCACCGCTTCGACGCACCGGCGCCGGGCCCGGACGCCTTCGCGGCGACCGTCGCCGTCGTGCCACTGCGCGCGCGTCGCAAGCTGCTGTTCGCCGGCGCCGCACTGGCGACGGTCGGTGTGGCGACTGCCGTGATCGTTCCCAGATCGTGCGGACAGCATCCCTCGCCGCTCGATGCTCCGGGCGCGAAGCTCGCGTGCCCCGTTCTGCGCGCATCGGGAGTCAAGGAGCCAGCCGGCTGGCTCGGAGCGGCGGCGGCCGCGGTCGCCTGCGAGCGCGCGCGCGTGCTCCTCGGTGGCAACCGGGAACGCACGCTGGTTCCCGCGGAGCTCCTCGACTTGCCGACCGAGCCCACCGACGCGTTTCCATCTGACCCGTACGGGCAACCCGATGCGGTGAATGTGTCGCTGAATGCCGCCCGCCAGCGGTCGCAGGCCTATCTCGACGGAGAGGTGACGTGGACGGCGCCCGGCTTCAAGGTCAAGCTGGCGTTCCGTGCTGCCGACGGCAGCAAGCTCGACGGCGCCGACGGCCAGGGTGCAGGCCTCTACGAGGCGGTTCGAGCGGCGATGAATCCGCTCGTCAACAGAGGCTGGATCCCCAAGGCGGACAAGCTCGAGGCGGAGACCGCGGCATGGTCGTTGACCGAGCGTGTGGACGACGCCGTCGCTCTGATCGATCTGACATTCGCGATCCGGCACAATGCGGGTGGGCTCCCGAAGGAATGCCAGCGCTTCGCGGAGATCAGCCCTCGATTGCACGAGCTCGGCGCAGAGGGCCGGTGGTTGTGCGCGTATGTGCTCGGGCAGGAATCTCCGGCGCTGACGCTCGATTCCACGCCGCAAGCGCCGCCGGTGATGGCGACGCGCATCCGCATCAACCACGCATATAATCGAAGGTCCGAGCCAGGCGACATCGCGTTCTTGCAGACGAAGCTCGCCACGGAGACGACTGCGCGTGGGCGAGCGATGCTCGCGGTCACGGCCTCGTGCCTGCAACACCGCGACACGGACGTGGCGCGCGAGCTCGCGCTGCGTGCGGTGAAGAGTGAGCCGTCGGCCCCCGTGCTGGGTTTGTGCACTCCATGGGGGCAGCTCATCGCCGTGGACCTGGGCACGAAGCGAGAAGGTGCATGGCGCGCAAGGCAGGCGTGGTTGCCGTGGGATCCTCGGGTGTGGCTGCCCCGTGAGCTTTCCCCGCTCAGCGCCCAGGAGAACCTGTTGCACCTGCAGCGCGCGCTGACCCTCACGCCCTTCGACGCCAGCGTCGATGACGCGGCCGCGGCACATTACCTCCGCTCCAGAGACCCGTCGTCGGTCCTCAGCGTCGTGTCCAACCTCGATGCCGGGGGCCTCCCGATCCACGAGCTGGAGAAGAGGCTGCTGATGGTCCAGGTCGACGCGAGTGAGGCGAGGTTCGGAAAGGCGCTCCAGCGAGCGCGAGAGGCCATGGTGTTCGATCACGACGCTGGCTTCATGCTGGCGGAGCGCTTCGACCTCGCCTGGCGCTCACTCGACCTCGCGCGCCTGGTCGGCGATCCTCGCGAGGTTGCGGACGCGATTGTCGAGCGCTTTCTCGACCCGGACCCTCCGCGCGTCGATCGCTACATTTCCGAAATCAGCTGGCGAATCCCCGCCGTATGCGTGCAGGCGAGCAAACCGGCTCACTGCTTCGAGCGTTTCCGCTCCCTCTGGGACCAGTTCCGCGGCCTGATCACACCGGACGTCGAGAGCTTCACCGCCGGTGCCGAGCTCTACGCCACGCACGACCTCGCGGGCGCCGCCGACAAATGGCGGCCCCTGGTCTCCAAGACGTCCGCGCTGGACCACGAGATGGTGCTGGCCTTCGAGAGCACGGACAAGAACGACCTGGCCGACCAGGTCGACCAGACGGTCATGAAGCAAGAATGGGCCTACCATGGCGCCACGCTTGGTCATGTGCGCGCCGCGCTGCGGGCCTTCAAGCAACGCGATCTGGAGCGGGCACGCACGCTGGCCGAGCAGGTCATCCAGGCGTGGGGGCAGGCCGACGTGGAGCCGCCCGCGCTCACCGACATGCGAGGCCTCGTGGAGAAGATCCGGAAGCACTGACGCTGTGCGCTCGAGAGCGGCAGCGCCGTGCCGATCATCCCTTGCGCCTCCAGAGCACGATGGCGGCCAAGAGCACCAGCAAGAACACGCCGCCGATGATGCACAGAGGCGTCCAGTGACAGCAGGGCGGGGGCGGCGGACCGCGGCGGACCTCGTCGCACAGGGCTCCCTCGCCGATCAGGTCGCACGCCTCGTTCAGATACGTGGTCATCGGCGGGAATTCCTTGGCGCGATCGCCAGGGCTCGAGCAGTCCGCGAACTTGCCCGCGGCGGCCTGCCAGGTGCAGCGAGCGCTGTCCGGCTCGTCACCCGTGCAGGGTCCCGGCGGCTCGAAAAAGCAGGTCGCGTCCGGCCGATCGCAGATCCGGCTGTTCAGATAGGCCACACCCAGATTGCCATTCTGACTGTCTTTCTGCTGTGCGATGGAGTAGCAAGCATGAACATTGGTGTATGGCAGGCCGCCCGCGTCGCGGCGACACGACGTGATGCCGCAGCTGATCATGCACTCCTCGGTGACGTCCTTGCCTCCGGGCGACCGACACGTCATCTGCTCCAGCCCGCCCTGCTGGTCCGACTTGAGCTGCGTGATCTCACAGTCGCGCGTGAGCTTGTCCGCAAGGAACATGTTGCCGAAGAACGCACCCTCGAGAAAGCCGAAGGCGTCGCCGAGCGGAGCGGGATAACCACCGGCGCTGGCGCGTACGACAGGAGACTTGTCGGGCGGCGCTGCGTCGTTCCGCACCATGACGCTGTAGTTGCCACCGGTGAGCAGGCCGATCGGGCAACTGAACGACAGCAGCGCGCTTGTGCCGGCGGCCGGTTGTGCGAACTCGCCGATCCGCCACGAATACGGCGGCGAGCCGACCTCGCCGCCGGGGCTGGTCGATGCCGTGCACCCGTGGATACCCGCGCAGACCCGCACCTGCCAGCCGCCGATTGCGTCGGGCTCGAGTCGGAGCGCGATCGGATCGCCAGGGTGGCATCTTCCGAGGTACCCGGGCCGCCAGTTGCAGTCGCCCTCCGGACCGCAGGGAAGCGGTTTGAAGCTCGAGATCGGAATCCCCTGCGCCGGATCCTCGGTCAGCGGGCTCTCGCGGAAGAACTTTGTCGGGCGAACCGGTCCGGCGCTCGGGTACTCGGTCGGGTATCCGCGGAGTGCGATCGGAATCGCTTTGTGCAGCCCATTCACGCGCGCCATGACACATGCCGTGACGAGCTCCTGACAGGTCTGGCTGGGAGGGCGCTGATGCCAGTCCTGGCACACGCCGAGCTCGCCCTTCAAGGGTTCCGGCTGACCGGGGACCGCGACGAGGGTCGTGTCATCCAGCGCGCACTTGACGATCTCCGTCATCACGGCCCGTGCGCCGGAATCGCGAAGCTGGCGAGCGATATAGCCGCCGTCGTCCGTGAACAGCGCATCGTCGAGCGCATGACGGGTCAGGATCTCGAGCGCCTTCTTGTTCGTCGTGAGCGCATTGCGACGGAACGACAGGCTCGAGAGTCCATTCCCAGGCTGACCGTCGTCGGGCTTGGCCAACGCGAGTGCGCTGATCAGGATGATCGAGAACCCGATACCGCTGGCTAGTCGTTGTCGTCTCATACCCCTCCTCCTCGTCATGTTCTCGCCGTTCCGCGCTGGCCGCGCACTTGATTCGCGCCTGGGGTGGGTTGCACTCGTCATGGCTCGCTGCGCTGATGAGCAACGTGTGTGCCAAGAGGATGTCGAGCGTGAAGGGACGGTTACGTGCGGCGGCGCCATTGCGCAATTCGCGCAGGCCCTCCGAATGGGGCTAGACTGGACGCGTGGACCGAGGCGGCCGAGGCATTCGCGACGTGGACCCGGGCCTCGAGCTCGTCGTGGTGGCTGGCGAGGCGGTGACGGTGACCCGGCTCCCGGCCCATGGCTCGGTGACGCTGGGCCGGGGCGAGGAGTGCGAGGTCCGGATCGATAGCCCGTCGGTCTCGCGGCGCCATGCCGTTCTTCACATCGGGCCGCGGCTCCGGATCGAGGATCTGGGAAGCGCCAACGGTACGTTCGTGCGCGACGGGCAAATGGCCACCGACACGACCAGCACCTACCGGCTGCGGAAGCTGTCGAAGGAGATCTTCGAGGTCGTGGTGGGCGAGCGCGTCAGCCTCGGGGGCTTGATCCCGATCGTGATCCGGCGCGCCGCGAACGCCGACGACGAAGCCGTGTCGGTAGACCACGCGACCGTGCACGATCCGGCGATGCGGGCGCTCTACGCGCAGGTCGCACAGGCGGCGAAGAGCACGAGCAGCGTGCTGATCCTGGGAGAGACCGGTGTCGGGAAGGAAGTCGTCGCGCGCTTCCTGCACAACCGGTCGCCTCGCGCGGCGGCGCCGTTTCTCGAGCTCAACTGCGCCGCGCTGCCGGCATCGCTGCTCGAGAGCGAGCTGTTCGGCCACGAAAAGAACGCGTTCACCGGCGCGACCCAGGCGCGCCCCGGTCTGCTCGAGTCCGCCGATGGAGGCACGATCTTCCTCGACGAGGTCGGCGAGCTGCCGTTGCCGGTCCAGGTCAAGTTGCTCCGCGTGCTCGAGGATCACAAGGTGCTGCGGATCGGCGGCCGCGAGCCACGCAGGCTCGATGTCCGCTTCGTGGCCGCGACGCATCGCGACCTCGAGGCCGAGGTCGGGAAAGGGACGTTCCGGGAGGATCTGTACTTCCGGCTCAACGTGGTTGCATTCGTGATCCCGCCGCTGCGCCAGCGAGTCACCGAGATCGCGCCGCTCGCCCGTCGGTTCCTGGCCGCCGAATTGAAGAAGTACGATCGGGTCAACGACCTCCAGCTGTCCACCGAGGCGCTGAGCTGGTTGGAGCGCTACCCGTGGCGTGGGAACGTGCGCGAACTGCGCAACGTGATCGAGCGCGCGGTGGTGCTGTCGCGCGGCAATGCGATCCTGCCCGCGGATCTACCGGAGAGGATCACCAGCGCCGCGCAGCGCCCGGAAGCGCCGCTTGTCGCTCAGCTCTCGACGAGCGCCGAGGAAGACAAGGCGGAGCCCCGTACCGGCGCGGCGGACCGATCGGAAGAGGCGCCCGCAGCGCGCATGCCCAAGGGGTCCGCTGCGGAGCCCGGGTCGTCGCCGGAGGAGGTCGAGCGACGTCAGATCATCGAGGAGCTCGATCGCTGCGCCGGGAACCAGACGCGCGCGGCGAAGCAGCTCGGGATATCGCGTCGCACGCTGGTCACCCGGCTCGGCAAGTATCGCGTTCCGCGACCGCGCACGCGCAATAGTGGGTGAGGCGCGCCCGCGATCGCGGGATCCAGTCTAGAAGCACTCGCCGAACGGATGTTGGAGAAGCAGTTGTAACATGAGCATTGCTCACTCAGAGGATGAGTGGCAATCGTCACGGTCAATACAGCTGCATCAGCCCGCTGCGGATGGGAGCGGGGATATTGGGCTGATTCGCAATATTCGTGAGGAAGTGAGGATCATCGACCACGGTGAGCGGAAGATCGGACCCCACTCGATACGGAACTGGTCCGGCGGATACACGTCTGCTTCGGGGTATTCCGTGCACAGAGTCAGATAGGGCTCCGCGACATAGCCAGGGTCGAATGGTCGACTCATTGGCATTTTTCCCGTGCCGCGAGCATGGGAGCCACCATCACCATCGTCACCTCTACCAACACCATCACCATCACCTTCTTCTGCAGGGTAGCGCGGCCCTCCGGAATGGGCAGCGCAATGTGCTCATCGGGATCCATTTCGTCGGTGGCACCGATCAGGGGACAGGCGGCACCCTCGCTGCGTGGCGCGCGCGTCTGATCGGTGAACATCGATCCGTCAAGGATGCGCCGGCGAGGCGCCGGCGCCCCGGTGTCGTCGGCTGTGTGCTCCCATGTCAATCGGCAGGCGGGTCGGTAGCGGTGACGAGATGCGGTCTCCGCCTTGCAATCGGATGGAGTGAATGCGAAACGAGGTCCTTCACGCAAAGCTGACAGAGCTCAATCGCGCGCGGCTGACGCCGGCCGCGCCCAGCACGGACTGGCGGGTCTCGCTCGAGCGAGAGCACCGCTGGCGCTCGCTCGAGCTCGACTTCCTCGAGCGCGAGCTGGCGACCGTTCGCGAGCGCGCGCGCCAGGCGCCACAGACCCCCGATGGCTTCCTGCGCTGGTTCGAGGATTTGCGCGACGATGGTCCGGGCCAAGGCGATCCGATATTTCCCTGGTTGGCAGCGACGGCCGACCTCGGCGAGCTGACCTGGTTTCTGAAGCAGGAAGTGAGCGGCGAGGCAGGCTTTGATGATCTGGTGGCGCTGACGCAGCTGCGCATGCCGGAGCGGGCCAAGCTCGAGCTGGCTCGTAATTATTGGGACGAGCTCGGCCGCGGCCACGCGCGCGGGATGCACGGGCCCATGTTGCATCGCCTCGCTGTGGCGCTGAAGCTCGACGAGTATTCTGCTCCGATCGTGTGGGAGGCGCTCGCGCTCGCCAACACCATGGCGGGGTTGGCGAGCAATCGGCGCTACGCCTACCACGCGCTGGGCGCGCTCGGCGTCATCGAGCTGACCGCGCCGGGCCGGGCCGCGCTGGTCAACGACGGGCTCCGGCGCTGCGGGTTGTCGCCGCACGCGCGACAGTACTTCGCGCTCCACGCCACGCTCGACATCAAGCACGCCGAGGCATGGAATCGCGAGATCCTGCGGCCGCTGATCGAAGCCCAGCCCGAGGTTGCGCCGTGGATCGCGGAGGGCGCCCTGGCGCGGCTGGAGGCGGGGCGGCGCTGCTTCGAGCGCTACCGGCGAGAGCTCGGGATGCAGCCGGTGGATCAGGTCGCGTGACCCGGCCCGGCGTGAGGGTCGCGCGACCGCTGCGGGTGCTCGGCATCGGCGATTACAACGAGCTCGGGTCGATCTACCTGCGACTGATCGCCGAGGGCCACGACGTGCGCGTTCACGTCGCCGAGCCCGGCGCGCACGACGTGCTCGCCGGCATGGTCGAGCGGGTCGCCGGCTGGGAGGCCGAGCTGCCGTGGGTCCGGGACGCAGGGGTCGACGGCTTGATCCTGTTCGAGGATGCAAATCGCGGCGAGCTGCAAGATCAGCTGCGGCGCGACGGGTTTCATGTCCTCGGCGGTAGCGCGATCGGCGACCGGCTCGAGCAAGAGCGCGCGTTCGGGCAAGCGACGCTGCGAAGCGCGGGCCTGGAGACCGCCGCGTCGACGTCGTTCGAGGACTTCGATGCGGCGATCGCATTCATCGCCGCGCATCCGCAGCGCTATGTCTTGAAGTTCGATGGGACCGACCTGACCTCGGATAGCAACTACGTGGGGGCGCGCGCCGATGGCGCGGACGTGGTCGCGATCATGACGCGCTATCGCCGGCAATGGCGGCAGCTCGACGAGGCGCCGCCGGCGTTCACGCTGATGCACCATGTCGAGGGCATCGAGACCGGTGTGGGGTGCTTCTTCGACGGTGATCGCTTCGTCGGTCCGGTCAACCTCGACTGGGAGCACAAGCGGCTGTTCCCCGGGGATCTGGGCGAGCTGACCGGCGAGATGGGCACGGTCGTGAGCTATCGCGGCGGAGAAAAGCTGTTTGCGGCGACGCTCGCTCGGCTCGAGCCGGTGCTGCGCGCGGGCCGCCACGTCGGCTACGTCAACCTCAACACGATCATCAATGTCGATGGTGTGTGGCCCCTCGAGCTCACGTGCAGGTTCGGCTACCCGGGGTTCGCGATCCTGTCCGCGCTGTTCGCCGAGCCATGCGGGCCGATCTTGCACCGGATCGCCCGTGGGGCAGGGGAGGGCTTCGCGACCCATGGCGGCTACGCGGTGGGCGTCGTGCTCACGGTGCCACCGTTCCCGTACCACCACGGCTACGAGGAGCTCGGCAAGGGCACACCGATCTGCCTGCCGACCGAGCTGACCGATGACGAGCGCAGTCATCTACACTTCGCCGAGGTCGGGCTCGACGGTGGCGAGCTCGTGACGACCGGGCTGGTCGGCTACATCATGGTGGTGACCGGTCGCGGGGATACGATCGAGGCGGCGCAGCGAGCCGCGTACACGCTTGCCGGCAAGGTCGCCCTGCCGAACGTGCGCTATCGCAACGACATCGGCAGTGAGCTGCGTGCGCACGGGCTCGCCGAGCTGATGCGGCTCGGCTGGTTGTGACTCAAGCGACGTCGATGAGGAGCGCGATCACGGCGATCCGGTCGACGGTCTGGTAAGGCGCTGTCTCGAGCTCCTCGCCAAACACGTCGGGATCGAGCTCGCGCCATCGAGCGCGGCACACCCGGGTGGCGAGGATCGGCGCGAGCGCCTCGCGCAGCGGATGAACACCGTCGACCACGGGCGAGCCCGTATACAGCACCAGCTGGCCGGATGGGGCCAGCCGCGCGAGCGCCTCCTGCACGATCCGCAGCGACAGCTCGATGCCGAGCGCCCCGCCGCCATCGCGATACACCCGGTGCTGGCGATCCGCCAGATAGGGTGGATTGGCAATCACCGCGTCGATCTCACCGGGGACTCCGCGGAGCACATCACTCTCGATCAGCTCGACGCGCTCGGACCGCCCGGCCAGGGCCGCATTGATGCCGGCGAAGCGCAGGGCATGCGGGTTGATATCGGCGAGCACGACGCGTTGCGCGCGATCGGCGATCGCGAGCCCGCCCGCACCGCTGCCGGCACCGATGTCGACCACCCGGCGCGCCGGCCGCAGTGCCTGGCGCACGGTCGCGATGAAGCGATAGGTATCCGGACCGAAGAACACCGAGGCTGGATCGAGGGTCGGAAACGCCGAATGCACGATCAACGCCGCGGACTCTTCCGTGGCAGCCGAGGCGGCGGCCTCGCCGGGGACGGTCGAGCAGCGGATCGCGCTTCGGCGCCAGACATGGTCGTGCTGCAACATGCCGGCGTCTGCGAGCCTGCGCTCGAGCTCCGGCAATGCGCCGGCGCGAAATGGGCGCGACCAGCCGAGCACATCGGTGAGCGACCTCGCCTCGGCGTTCGCCGGCCGCGCATTGACTCGCTGATGGGTTGCGGGCGTCGGCGTCACGAACCGATAGCCTTGCGAGACCAGCCATTCGCCCAGCTCGAGCAATGCGCGGTCCTCGGCATTCATCACGGGTCCGTACCAGCTCGATCACGTACCTGCAAGATGCGGCGATAGGCCGCGCATCGGCGCACGGGCTGGTTCGCACGTCGCGCGGCTCGAGCGACCGCGCGCGGCGCGTGCGCGGCCGATCCTCCGACGGCTCGACACTTGCTTCGCTGATTCGAGATGGCCAGTGCAAGCTCCCCCACACCCGGTCATGCCACCCCATCGCTCTGGCAGCAGAACCGCGAGTTGCCCGTGTACGACGATCCGGTTCCAGACGATCTGGAGACCGAGGTTTGTATCGTGGGCGCCGGTATCTCCGGCTTGAGCGTTGCCTACGCGCTTGCACGCGATGGCGCGAGGGTGACCGTGGTCGACGATGGCCCGGTCGGGGGCGGCGAGACCGGGCGGACCAGCGCGCACCTGTCGTGTGCGCTCGATGATCGCTACGTTCATCTGGAGTCGCTCTTCGGAGAAGCCGGCGCGCGTCTGGCCGCGCAAAGTCATCGCGCGGCGATCGAGTCGATCGCGTCGACGGTCGCGCAGCTGGAGATCGCGTGCGAGTTTCGCCGCGTCGACGGTTACCTGTTCGCAGGCGGCACTCCGCGGCGCGATGACTCGCTCGCACCCGAGCTTGCGCGCGAGCTCGCGGCCGCGACCCGGGCTGGCCTCGACGTCAGCGAGGTCGCGCAAGCGCCCCTGCCATTCGCCACGGGCCGCTGCCTGCGCTTCGCAAACCAGGCTGAGATCGATCCGCTCGCATACCTTCGCGGCGTGGCCGCAGCGATCATCACCGAAGGCGGCCGGATCCACACCGGCGTACACGTCCACGCGATCGAAGGCGGCGATGCACCCCACGTGCAGCTCGCCGACGGCCGCATCATCCGTGCGAGCTCGATCGTGGACGCCTCGAACGCGTCGATCACGAGCCGCTACGATCTGCCACTCCGCCAGGCGGCCTATCGCAGCTACGTGCTCGGCGTCGAGGTCGCACCCGGCGAGATCCCGCACGCGCTGTACTGGGATACCGAGGATCCGTATCACTACCTGCGCATGGTGCGCGGCGAGGGCGGTCGTGAGATCTTGATCGTCGGCGGCGCCGATCACCGGACCGGTCACGGCGACCCGACGACCGCGTGGGACGCGCTCGAGGCCTGGACGCGCGAGCGAGTGCCGAGCGCCGGCGCCGTCGTCAGTCGCTGGTCGGGGCAGATCATGGAGCCCGCGGACGCGCTCGGATATGTCGGTGCCGCGCGCGGACTGCCGAACGTGTTCGTGGTCAGTGGCGATTCCGGCAATGGCCTGACCAACGGTGCGATCGCCGGGCTGCTGCTGCCGGCGCTGATCCGCGGCGAGTCACACCTGTGGACGAAGCTCTACGCACCGACGCGCAGCCGTCATCATGGCCTCGGGACACTGCTGCGTGAATCCACGAGCTCGACTGTCCGATACGCCGACTGGCTCGGCCGGAGCGACGTGAGCTCGCTCGCCGAGATCGCACCCGGGCACGGTGCGGTGCTGCGTCACGGCGCGCATCGCATCGCGGCCTATCGCGACCCGAGCGGCGGCTGTCACCTGCGCTCGGCGGCCTGCCCGCACCTGCATGCCGTCGTGCGATGGAACCCCGTCGAGCGTTCGTGGGATTGCCCGGCGCATGGATCTCGATTCGCGCCCTGCGGAGGCGTCATCAACGCTCCGTCTGCGTACGATCTGCCCGAGCTCGACGCAGACGTCGAGGCGGCAGTCCGCGCCGGAGAATCAGCGGCGCTGCAACCGCAGCTCACGCGAACGACCCGCGTGGTGCAGGGCGCCTACTACGTGGCCACCGGGCTATGGCCGGTGCTCCATCTGCGAAGCTTCGAGGCGGTCACCGGCAGAAAGAAGCACGGCTGGTTCATCCGCGCGCTCGGGGGCGCGATCGCCGCCGTGGGCGTCGCGTTGCTCACCAACGAGCTCGCAGCGCGGCGGCGCGCGCCGCGTCTCGGGCTGGGCGCCGCGGTCGCGCTGGGAGTGGCGGGGTTGTTCGTCACGGCGACCCGTCGTGGATCACGCGCCTACGTCGCTGACGCCGTCGTCGAGGCCGGGTTCGCGGCGGCGTGGCTCGCGGTGGAGCGGCGGCGTCCTCACGCCGCGCTGTGATCCTTTCGCGACCGACCCGGTGGAAGAAAGCCGGGAATGACACGTACGCGGTGTGCGGTGATCGATCACCTGGTGGGGGTGCGAGCTCGAGCTACTGCGAGTGAAGTCGTAGCGTGCAAGGAATGCGTGACGCGATTCTTTTTGGTGCCGGAAGATACGTCTTTGGCATTTGAATAAGGATCGAGTGGTGACCCGCAGTCGTTGCCACAGAGTGTTTCACGTTTTTTTCACGGTCGGGATTGACGGAAAACTGAGAGCGAGATGAGGTGCGGTGCAGGGTTTTCGAAGGCCCTTCGACTCCACAGGAGGTACTGATGACGCGACACGTCTATTCCATCGCCAAAGTCTGTGTAACGACGCTGATGCTTTTTTCGTTCGGCTGCGCGACGGATCCCGCGGATGCTTCCCTGGAGCAGGAGTCCAAGGGGCACACGCAGATCCACCCCGAGGATGATTGCGACCCCGCAACCTTCGGGGCGCTATGCCGGGCCGGCTTCAACGGAGGCACCACGCTGGACGAGTTCCGCGCCGAGTTTGCGGCGTCCTTTCGGGTGGCGCGTTGGGAATACGGCGGTGGACAGATTCGCGTCAATCTCGGCAGCAGCTTCCGCGTCGACAACCAGGGCGGCGAGACGCACAGCTTCACGGTCGTGAAGAACTTCGGCGGTGGCCGCGTGGCGCCGCTGAACAACCCCAACGAGGCGGTCGCTCCGGAGTGCCTCGCTGCCCAGGGCGCGACCAACGCCGACATCGCTTCGGGCGCCGGCATCACGGTCACCACGGGCGCCAACGGCGCGATCAAGACGCGCGGCACGTTCCGCGTGCAGTGCTGCATCCATCCGTGGATGCGCACGACCGCGCAGATCCAGTAGCGAGAATCCTCGGCGCAGCGTCGCGATCTGCGACGGCGCCGGCTCGTCGACGCGGTCAGGTCACGTGCATCGCGTGCACCGGATCACGAGGTGCCACGAGTAGACGCTGGGAACGACATCGATTCCCTCGCAGACACTCGAGCAATCGGGTTGTGTCGTACAGGTCTTGTAGTAATCGAGCGGAGCAGGGGCGCCCTGCTCCGGCGGAAACTCCGACCAGTACTCCACCCGCGGCCGGCTGATCTGGACGCAGCCATTGGTCGTCGCCGGCGGCATGGCCTCGCCGGTGCCCTCGGGATTTGAGAGGGCGGCCGTGGCAGCTTCCTCTGGTAGCGGATCAGTCGCGACACATCCCGACGTCATGCCGAGCGCGAGCACAGAGAGCCAAACGAACTTCCTCGCCATTGAAACCTCCATTCAGCGTTTTGCGCGGCCCGGAACGTAGCGCGAGTGGTGATCGCCGGGAAAGAGCCGGCGGCCGCACACATGCACGGAGGGCCGGGCGCGCGGGTTGTGCGATCATCGGGCACGGATGATCGAAGCCGCCGAGCGGTCGCTGCTGGAAGTCCTCGAGGACGTTCGCGGCGCGATCGCGAGCGGTGCGCAGGTGATCGAGGTCCGAGCGCTCGATCCGGACCGCGGGCGCGGATGCTATCCAGGCGAGCGCGTGGATGGGCGCGTGCACCGGCCGTACCGGGTCTGGGTCGAGCTTGCCGAGCGGCTCGGGCTGCGCATGCTCACGCCCGAGGCCGAAGCGGGGGCCGAGGGTGACCTGGTACGGCTGCGGTTCGAGCGGCTCGATCCCGACCGCCGGTTGCGCCCGGCCGGGGGCGCAGTCACCGAGAGATACGGCGCGAGCTCGGAGTTCGCTCGCCTCTCGAAGCACGAGGAGCCGGGCTTCGTGCTGGACTTCGCCGATGCGCTGGCGCGCGTGCCGCTCACCGCGGGCGCGCGGGTGCTCGATCTCGGCGTCAACACCGGCGACGAGCTCGCGCTGGCGATGGCGCTGGCTCCCGCGCTGGCCGATGCGAGCTTCGTCGGCGTCGATCACAGCGAATCGGCGATCGCTGTGGCGCGGGCTCGCTTCGGCGCGCGGGTGGCGTTGCACGCCGCGGACCTCGCGTCGCTCGAGGCGCTCGAGCTCGGGACCTTCGATCTGGTGATCTCGATCGGAACATTGCAGTCGCCGGGGATCGACGACCGCGAGCTGGTGCGGCGCGTGGTTCAGCGGCACCTCGCGCCGGCCGGCGCCGTGATCTTCGGGTTCCCGAACTGCCGCTATATCGACGGCGAGCTCGAGCACGGTACGCGGATGAAGAACTTCCGCCAGCCGGAGCTCGGCCTGCTCGTCAAGGACGTCGCGTTCTACCGCAAGTACCTGCAGCAGCATCACCGCCGCGTGTTCGTGACCGGACAGCACTACGTGTTCGTCACGGCGGTCCCATGACCGAGCGCTCAGGTGCCGTTCCAGGTGCGCAGGAGGCGCATGCGGTTGAGCGGAATATGGCTGAACGGGAAGTAATCGTACGTCAGTCCGTTCTGCTGATAAACGCCATTGTCGCGCGTGAATGCGCCGGGATGAAGCGGCGGGACGCGCGCCGGATCCGCGGGGTCGTCGGTCTGGAACACGATGCCGCTCGCCGTGCCGGCGGTCGAATCGTTGTTGTACATACCGTATTTCTGCAGCGCCACGCACACCATGCGCTCGACGCGGCTGGCCGGCATCGCCGCGCAGTCGAAGCTCGGGTCGAGCTGGAACCGCATGCCTTGCTGGAGCTGGCCGGGCGAGCCCACGCCATCGGTGGTGAGCGCGGGCGCGCGAAATACTGTCGGATCCTGTCGCCGCGCCGCGAACGACAGCGCGTGGTCGATCGAGCCGTGGGCGATCTCCGTGGCGAGGACGGCGTTGTGCGGGATGCGCGAGCCGCTGATCGCGCCCGCGAGGTTGGCGCCGTCGCCGGCACCGTCGACCACGCCGCCGTAGCTGCCCATCCAGGAGCCGTCGACCATGCGCGCCTGCCAGATGGCGCAGACCAGGCCTGGCTTGGTGGCGTCGAGGATGTAGACCCAGCCATCGGTGGTGCGCTGGTCGCCGGTAGGCACGGCGAGGTCGGCGGGAATGTGCAGCGGATTGCAGCTGGCGCTGCCGCGCGCGGTGCGGACGACCTGATCGAATGGCTGACCCCAGTCCTCGCCGTCGAGGGTCCGGAAGTGGACGCTGTAGGCCGGGTCGGCGGCGGTCGAGTAGCGCGCGACGAGGCCGAACTCCATGGTGGTTGCGATCAGCGGCTCCAGGAGCGCCACGAAGCGAGCCGAGTCCGGATCGAGCCCGGCGCTGGCGGGGATCGCCGTGCGGTACGGGCCGCCCTGGAACATCGTCGTGACGAGGTCCCGGGAGGTCGGCTGGCCCGGTGTGCCGGGGTCCCCAGGATCCGACGGGCCGCCGGGGCCGCCGGGGTTGCCCGGATCGCCGGGATCGGCGGGATTGCCAGGGTTGCCTGCCTGACCGGGATTGCCGGGCTGACCGGGGTCGGGCTGGCCCGGATCCGAGCCGGCGTCGGCGCCGGTGGCACAGCCGGCGGACGGCGTGAGCACGAGCACGAACAGGAGTGGGAAGGCGATGGCGGGGCTGCGCATTCCGAGCAGTCATGGCGAGAATCGGGCCAGCGCATGATGTGTTGTAAGTGATGATAAGCAGAGTTATTTGTTGTCGACGTTTTGGCGACAACCACCGGGGGCGTCTCCCCCATGGGGTGCGCGACCGATGATCTTGCCGCCCAGTCGTGATCAAGCGAGCCTGGAGGCGTGACGTTCCCCGATGTTTCTCCGACCGAGTCGATCTCGTCGCTGACGTTCGAGCGCGCGCTGCGCGATGGCTTCCGCGTGGTGGTGATCGATGGACCCGATCGCGGGCTGTCGGCGAGCGCGAGCGGCGACACGATGACGATCGGCACCGATCCGACGTGCGACCTCCAGCTGGGATGCCGCGCGGTATCGCGGTTTCACTGCGAGCTCGAGATCGGCAAGGACGGCGGGGTCATCCGCGACCTGGACTCGACGAACGGCACGCGGGTCGACGGTACGCGGATCATCGCCGGCTATCTGCGCAGAGGCGCCGAGGTCGAGATCGGGCGCAACCGGCTGCGCTTCGAGCTGCTCGAGGAGCAGGTCGGCGTGGACCTGTTCCCCGGCGATCGCTTCGGTGGGCTCGTCGGGCGCGCGCCGGCGATGCGGGCGGCGTTCGCGCGGATGGCGCGCGCGGCGGCGAGCGACGTCACCGTGCTGCTCGGCGGCGAGACCGGCACGGGCAAGGACAGCGCGGCCGAGGCGATCCATTCGGCGAGCGCGCGGGCGAGCCGGCCGTTCGTCGTGCTCGACTGTGCGTCGCTGCCCAAGGGGCTCGCCGAGAGCGAGCTGTTCGGGCACCAGGCGGGCTCATTCACCGGGGCCACGCGCGACCGCGTCGGCGCATTCGAGTCGGCGAGCTCGGGCACGGTGTTTCTCGACGAGATCGGGGAGCTGCCGCTCGCGCTGCAGCCCAAGCTGCTCCGCGTGCTCGAGCGCCGCGAGGTCCAGCGCGTCGGCGAGACCCAGATGCGCGCCGTCGACGTCCGGATCATCGCCGCGACGCATCGCGATCTGCGGCGCGACGTCAACCAGGGGCGATTCCGCTCGGATCTGTACTACCGCCTCGCGGTCATGCCGATCCAGCTGCCGCCGCTGCGAGAGCGCGCCGAGGACATCCCGCTCCTGATCGAGGGGCTGCTCGTCGACATCGCGCCGGATCCCGAGCAGCGCGAGGCGCTGCGCCGCCGGCTGCCGATCACGGCGCTCGCGCGCATGGCGTGGCCGGGCAACGTCCGCGAGCTGCGCAACCACCTCGAGCGCGCCGCCGTGCTCGAATCGGTGGCGCTGTCGACGGCGAAGCGGACTCCCTTCGAGCCGCCCTCGGGCGGCGGGCCACCGACGGCGGAGCTGCCGTTCAACGTGGCGCGCGACGCCTGGCACCGCTGGTTCGAGCACCACTATCTGCTCGATCTGCTCGCGCGTCACGGCGGTAACATCGCCACGGCCGCACGAGCAGCCGGCATGCACCGCACGCATCTCTATCGACTGCTGCAGCGAGCTGGCCTGCCGTGACCGTGGAGGCGGCCCCGAGCCGCTACCAGGTCCTCGCTCGCATCGCCTCGGGCGGGATGGGCGAGATCCTGCTTGCCCGGCGGGCGGGACCGGCCGGATTCCAGAAGCTGGTGGTGCTCAAGCGCGCGCTCGCCGCGAGCGCAGGGTCGCCGAGCGTCGTCGCCGCGTTGATCGACGAGGCGCGGCTGCTCGCGCAGATCAACCACGCCAACGTGTGCCAGATCCTCGATCTCGAGCACGCCGACGGCGAGTACGTGCTCGTCCTCGAGTATCTCGAAGGGCTGTCGCTGTGGTCGATCCTGAGCGAGGCCGAGGAGGCGCAGCGGGCGATCGAGGCGCACGTGGTGTGCGGGCTGATCGAGCAAGCGCTGGTCGGGCTCGATGCGATCCATCATCTGCGCGCGCGCGACGGCTCGGTCGCGGGGGTGATCCACCGCGATATTTCGCCCGGCAATCTGTTCCTGACCGAGGATGGCACGCTCAAGATCCTCGACCTCGGGATCGCGAAACGGAGCGATGCGACCGACCCGGGGGCCGGGATGATCCGCGGCAAGCTGCCCTACATGGCACCGGAGCAGATCGCCTGCCGGTCGCTCGATGCGCGGACCGATCTGCTCGCGCTCGGCCTGGTGTTTCATGACCTCCTGCGAGGACGCCGGCCTCCGAACGGCCGGGTCGGCGCGGTGTCGCACGAGGCGCTCGAGCTCGACGCGATCGCACCGCCGCTGGCCGCCGTGGTCCGGCGCGCCATTGCCGACGACGCGGCGGCGCGGTTTGCATCGGCGGGCGACATGGCGGTGGCCGTGCGCGACGCCGCCACCGAGACCGGCGGCGTGGCGAGTCGCGCGGAGCTCGCAGCGTGGCTCGCCCGCGACCACGCGCATGCGCTCGAGACCCAGCGCGAGCGGACCCGCGCTGCGTTGGCGGCGCTCGACGATCCGACGGTGGTCACGAAGACGCTGACGTTGCACACGATGCTTCTCGCGGACGATCTCGCGGACGATCTGGACGACGAGCCGCTCGCAGCTCCGCCCTCGCGGGAGGCCAGCGACGCGCGGCCGTTCGCAGCTTCGTTGCGCACCGATGGCGGCGTCGAGGACGCAGACGCACTGCCGCGCCGGACCGAACGGCTGGCAGCGTCGACGACCGAGCTGCCGCACCGCGACCCGGTCGTGGAACCGCCGGTGGCACCGCGCCTCGCGCGTCGCTTCCGACGCGGGATATGGATCGGTGCGGTCGTCGCGACTGCGGGGGCTGCCGCAGTGGCCGCGTTCGCTCTCGCGGATGCGGATCGCGTGCCGCCGCGCACGCTGCCGCCGCAGTCGGCGATGGCCCCGCCGGATGTGCCGGCGCCATCGTCGCCGCCATCGCCATCGCCATCGCCAGCACCGGCACCACCGGCGCCATCGCTGCCGTTATCCGTCGGAGCCGAGCCTGCGATGCCGGACCGCAGCTCGGCACCTGCGCCACCATCGTCGAGCGAGTCGCACGAGTCGCACGAGTCGCCCAGCAAGCGCAGCGCGGCGCATGCGGCGCCCGGCCTGTTGACGATCGACTCGCAGCCGTATGCGCTGGTGACGCTCGGCAAGGTCCAGCTCGGACACACGCCGCTGTTCCAGGAGTCGGTTCGCGCGGGGCGCTACACGGTGCACGCCGCGATCCCCGACGGTCGCACGCAGGACATCTCGATCCGGATCGACGCGGGCCGCGAATGTCGCGTGGTGTTGCGCTGGAACGGCGCGGCCAGCAAGCGCGCGGGGTGCTAGGAAAACCATCTTCCACGGAGCCTCGTGCGAGGCACCGGATCTACTCCACGCTGCGTACGCAGCGCACGCCATCACCTCGGATGACGCCCGCGAGCTCCGCCGCGGCCCATTCCTCTTCGGTCGGTAGCCGCATCTGCCTGTCGCGGCAGAACGCGTCGGCGGCGTCGGCGGATCGCCCGAGTGCCTCGTCGCGCATGATCAGAAACGGCGGATCGCCCTCGATCAGCGTGAGCTGGTCCACGTGCGACGGGTCGACGCAGTGATCCTCGAAGCAGATCATGCCCGATGGACAGAGCGAGGATTTCTTGCACGCGAAATGCGTGTCTCCATAATCGGGCGGCGCGTAGCACGACGCCGTGAGCGCGAGGATCAGGAGGGCGCGCTGCATGTCAGTACTGGATGCTCCAGGCCACGCTCGCGCCCCCGCCCGACGGCGTGACGATTGTGCGAACCTCGCGGCCGCGGATGTAGGTGACGATCGCGACGGTCGCCGCAGCGATCGCAACCCCGTAACCGATGCGCGCTGTCCACTGGGCGCGCGCCAGCGTGTGCTCCTCCGCACGTGCCTCGGAGTATTCGTGCTCCGCGCTGTTCCGCGCCAGGGCATCGAGCCGCGCATCCGCGTTCGACGCGATGTAGAGCGCGATCGTGGCACCGATCGCGCTGGCACCGGCCGCGGCCGACCACACCGGCCAGCGTGCATACCAGGGCCGCACGGGCGCGAGGGGCGCGTCGGCAGCGCCGGTTTCGGAAGCCTGCTGCGCGGTCGTCACCGGCGCTGTGCTCGCCGGCGCGGGCACAGCGAGCTCGATGAGCGTGTTGCCATAGCGATCGACGAGCGCGATCGCTCCGCTCGCCGCCGGCAGGACGGTGTCCGCCGCGATCGCCTGCGGCGGTCCGCCCGCGCGCACCGCGGCGACCAGCGCCAGCGGATCATCGTCGATGATCACTGCGATGCCGCGCACGCGCCGCGCGGCATGCGCTGCGAGGGCCCGACCGGCGAGCTCCCGCCGCGCTGCCTCGAGCTGCACGGCCAGCTTGGGCGAGCTCCCCGCCGGCAGCCGCGCCGAGGGCTCGAGGCACAACCAGCGAGTGAACCAGATCTGCGCCGCCGGCCCATCCCCCATCGACGCCGCCGCGGTGCCTGCGAGCGCGAAGATCCTTCGCAGCTCTGCCGGCGAGCTCCCACCGCCTCGCCAGGTGGCGTCGAGCAGCCGAACGGCCTCCGGGTAGCGCAGGTCGTCGAGCGCCGCCGCCGCACGGTCGATGTCCGCGCGCGGATCCGCGGCGGCTGCGCGGCACAGGCACACCGCAATCGCGAGCACGGCAGAGAGCGCAATGCGACGGAGGAGCACGCGAGTGCGCGCAGTGTATCAGAGGAGCGCTGGCGGGCGGCCGTCGAGGTGGCATTCGCGCTGCACTCGTCGAGGATGTCGGCAAACGGCGTATCCCATGGCCAAGCGGATCGATCTGCAGCATGCCGCGCTTCGCGGACCCGGCGTCACCGACGCTGCGCACTACCGCAAGCGCGTGCGGTGGCTCGCGATCGTCCATGTGACGCTGTTCACCACCTCGCTGGCGGGCATCGCGCTGCTCGTGTGGCGCGGCGAATTCTTCGTCACGCTGTCTCAGCGATCGAACATCGAAACGCTGACCATCGCATTCTTCCTCCTGTTCTTCGGGTATTTCGCTGTGATCACGGCGCACGGCGCGATCGGCGGTCTGCGCGTCGGGCTGTTCCA
>DATIPJ010000526.1:0-35681 GCA_035472155.1 Kofleriaceae bacterium | reverse complement strand
GTTGGTGACCAGGCCGCGGACAGGCCGGTCGTGGACATAGGACGTGACCATCGTCTCGAATGGAATACGGAAGCCTAGGCGGCGATCATGCACGAGTACCTCTGGGGCCTTTGATGTAGGATAAAAGCGTACCAGTGCCGGTCGGCTATCCCAATTTTTCTTCGTCTCGCCTCGCTTGCGACCGGTGCTTTGGCGGGACATTGACGGGGCGCGAGGCGTGTGCATCGTGTCTGTCGCCCAAGAACACCAGGAGTAAGCCCTCAACATGCCCGTGTATGAATACGAGTGCAAAGCGTGTGGCCGTGACTTCGAGTACCAGCAGCGCATGACCGACCCCGAGAAGACGACCTGCGAGGCCTGCGGTGGCGCTCTCGAGCGGTTGATCTCTCGGACCGCGTTCGCGCTCAAGGGGGCCGGCTGGTACAAGGACCTCTACAGCAAGGCCGACGGCAGCTTCGATCCCCGCAAGCAAAAGGACTACGACGCCAAGGAAGCCAAGGACAAGGCGGAGTCCGGCAAGTCCGAGACCAAGCCGGCGGCCTCGGGTGGCGACAGCTCGGGCTCCGGCGCGAGCAGCGGCGGGTCATCGAGCGGCGGGTCGTCGAGCGGCGGGTCATCGAGCGGCGGCTCATCGGGCGGCGGCTCGTCGAGCGGCGGCTCGTCGGGCGGCGGCTCGTCGGGCGGCGGCTCGTCGGGCGGAACGGCCAAGGCTTCGTGAGCATGACCCGCGCGATCTCGATCGACGGCAAGGCGTCGGCGGCGCGGCTGCGCGCCGAGGTCACCGGAGCGGCCGCCGAGCTGCGCGCGCGGGGCGTGGTGCCCGGGCTCGCCGTGGTGCTGGTCGGCGACGACCCGGCGTCGGCGATCTACGTCCGCAACAAGACGCGCGCCGGCCGCGAGGCCGGGGTCGACGTGCAGGACCACAAGCTGCCCGCGTCGACGACGCAGGCCGAGCTCGCCGCGCTCATCGACCGGCTCAACCGCGATCCGGCGGTCGACGGCATCCTGGTGCAGATGCCGCTGCCGGCCCCGCTGGACGGCGACGCGGTGATCCGCGCGCTCGATCCGAACAAGGACGTCGACGGGCTGCACCCGGCGAACCTCGGGCTGCTCGCGCAGGGCCAGCCGCGGTTCGTTCCGTGCACGCCGAGCGGGCTCATGCGGCTCCTGCGCGAGCTCGGCGCCGAGCTGGCCGGGGCGCGCGCCGTCGTGATCGGGCGCAGCCTCCTGGTCGGTAAGCCGATCGCGCTGCTGCTTGCGAACGCCAGCGCGACGGTCACGCTGTGCCACTCGCGGACCCGCGAGCTGGCCGACGAGGTCCGCCGCGCCGACATCGTGGTCGCCGCGGTCGGCCGCCCCGAGCTCGTGCGCGGCGACTGGATCAAGCCGGGCGCGATCGTCCTCGACGTCGGCATGAACCGTATGCCCGACGGCAAGCTGCTCGGCGACGTCGAGTTCGCCGGCGCTGCCGAGCGCGCCCGCGCGATCACGCCGGTGCCGGGCGGCGTCGGGCCGATGACGATCGCCTGCCTGCTCGAGAACACGGTCACCTCCGCGCGGCGCCGCGCCGGCTAGGAGCGGCTCAGGCCATGGCGGTGCTGATGACCGAGACCGGCCGGCCGAGCGCGCGCACCAGCAGGACCTGAAGCTCGGCGAACGGCGGCGGGTTGCTGGCGAGCTCGTCGGCGCCGGCGGCGCGCGCCTGCTCGCGCAGCTTGGTGTTCGAGGTGATCGCGATGGTCGGCACGCGCGGCGAGACCTGCTTCGCCGAGCGCAGGATCTCGAGCGCACCGTCAGGGTCGTAGTCGACGTCGATCACGGCGAGGTCGATCTCGCTGGTCAGCAGCGTCGCCGCGACCGCCGCGTCAGCGACCTGCAGGATCTCGGCGGTGCTGATGATCGACTTGATGGAGCGCGCGAGCGTCGTGCGGTCCTGGCGGTCGCCCGAGAGCAGCAGGATCTGCACGCCGTTGAACGACGACACCAGCTTGTCGATCGCCGAGCCGAGCTGTGGCGCGACATCCTGGAACTCGATGCCGATGCCGGGCGGGCCGTCGGGGCTCTCGTGGCCGCGGCGCCACGCCACGATGCCCACCAGGTGCAGGAGCCCGGCGCCCGGGACGTTGAGCTCGAGCATGAGCAGGACGCCACTGGGCAGATCGGTGTCGGTCTCGATGAAGATGCCGCCGCGCGACAGGTTCACCGAGTACGCGACGAGGAAGCTCGACGCGGTCCGGAACTCCACTTGTACCGAGTAGGGCATTCGCTCGTACTCGCGTTCGGGCATGCAGCGGGCCTCAGTATCACGGATTTCTGCGCGAGCAGCGAACTGACATCCCAGCCCTAACCGGATGCAGCCCCAGGGCGCTCGGGGGGCTCACAGCAGGCGGTCGAGCAGACGCTCGAGATGATCAAGATTCATGTAACGGATCTCGATACGTCCGGCCTTTCCGGGCTCGTCCTCGGTGATCGCGACCGGGCCGCCGAGGGCGCGGGTCAGGCGGTCCTCGAGGTCGCGCACAGAGGCCGACTTGTGCGGCCGGGGCGGGGGGCGGCGGTCCTCGGGCTCCTTGGCGTGCTTGACCAGCGACTCCGTGGCGCGCACCGAGAGCTGGCGCTCGACCACCTGGCGCGCGGCGCGCTCGATCGCCGCGGGCTCGTCGAGCGCGAGCAGCGCGCGGGCGTGGCCCATCGACAGCCGCTCGTCCTCGACCAGCTGGCGCACCGGCGGCGGTAGCTTGAGCAGGCGGATCGAATTGGCGACCGTGCTGCGGTCCTTGCCGATCCGCACGGCGACCTCTTCCTGGGTCAGCCCGAACTCCTCGATCAGCCGCTGGTAGGCGCCGGCCTCCTCGAGCGGGCCCAGGTCGGCGCGCTGGAGGTTCTCGACCAGGGCGCGCTCGAGCGCCGTGCCCTGCTCGACGTCCTGGACCACGACCGGGACCTCGTGCAGCCCGGCGCGCTGCGCGGCTCGCCAGCGCCGCTCGCCGGCGATCAGGAAGTAGCCGCCATCGGGCCGCGGCCGCACGACGAGCGGCACGATCACGCCGTGCGACTTCATCGAATCCGCGAGCTCGGCGAGCTTGGTCTCGTCGAAGCGGCGGCGCGGCTGCTCGGGGCTCGGGTAGAGCTCCTCGATGCCGGCAGCGAAGTACGTCCGCGGGCGGCCTGCGGCGGCGGCCGCGCCGGCGGCCGCGCCGGCCATCGGGCCGGCCATCGCGGGGCTTGCCGGTGCGCCGGGCGGGCTCAGCGGACCGGCGGGCGGGCCTCCCGGCAGCAGCGCCGACAGGCCGCGTCCGAGGCCACGCTTCTTCGCTTCGCTCATCGAGCGGACGATACCTCGGGTCGCGGCTCGAGCGCTTCGCGCTCTCGCTTGTCATCCTGGTCCTCGCGGCTTCGCCGCTCGGGCACCCCGATCATGAGCGTGCGATCGAGGAACTCGTCGGCGAGCGCGAGGTAGCTCTTGGTGCCCTGGCAGCGCAGGTCGTACAGCAGCGCGGGCTTGCCATGGCTCGGCGCCTCGGAGAGCCGCACGTTGCGCGGAATCATCTCCTCGAACAACTTGTTGCCGAAGTACTTCTCGACCTCGCTCTTGACCTGGACGGCCACGCTGAGCCGGGCGTCGTACATCGTGAACACCACGCCGTCGATCGCGAGCCTCGGATTGTACGCGGCCCGCACCTTCTCGATCGTCGCGGTCAGCGCCGAGAGCCCCTCGAGCGCGAAGTACTCGGCCTGCATCGGGATGAGCACGCCCTCGGCGGCGACCAGCGCGTTGAGCGTGAGCAGGCCCAGCGACGGCGGGCAGTCGATCACCAGGTAGTCGTAGTCCGAGGCCACGGTCGCCAGCGCGTCGGCCAGGAAGCGCTCGCGGCGCTCGACGCTGATCAGCTCGATCTCGGCGCCGACCAGATCGGTGTTCGACGGCGCGATGAACAGCGTCGTGATCTCGGTCGGCCGGATCACGTCGGCCAGGGTGACCTCACCGGTGAGCGCGTCGTAGATCGTGAGCTCGACGCGGTCGCGCGTGTAGCCGACGCCCGACGAGGCGTTGCCCTGCGGATCGAAGTCGACGAGCAGCACGCGGTAGCCTCGCGAGGCGACGGAGGCCGCGAGGTTGATCGCGGTCGTGGTCTTGCCCACGCCGCCCTTCTGGTTCGCGACCGCGACGATCCGGGTCATGACGCCGAGGTAGCACGACGCTATGACTCGAAAAAAAAACTGGCTTGGTCCAGGGCGCGCCCGTAGTCTGTAGCCAGATGTAGGACATGTGGGCATGTCCTCGAAGGAGCGCCAATGTCATCTGGGATTCCAAGGATCTATACATCGTTTGCCGAGTTCGAGCGCGAGGAGCTGCGGCGCCTGGATTCACTTCACACGTCGGTCGACGATCTGGTCGAGGAGCGCTTCGCCGAGGAGCTCGACTTCGGCGGCGGCGACAAGCCGCGCAAGCGCGGACGCCCGCGCAAGAACCCGTAGGCTAGACGGGCGCCGAGCCAGCCGACGACATCGAACGCCATCATGCGTTCACCCGGTCACCCGACGACGGCGTAAGCGCGCACCGGGAACGTGCCGAACTGCTCGACGGCAGGCGGCGCGGCGTGGAACGTGAAGCCCGTCGCGGGCAGCTGGTCGAGCCGGCACAGGTGCTCGACGATCGGAATGCCGGCACCAAGCAGCCCGGTGTGCGCGGGCCGCGAGCGGTCGGCCATGTCGTCGATGTTGATGCTGTCGATGCCCACCAGCGTGGCGCCGTGCTCGACGAGCCACCGCGTGCCCTCGGCGGACAGAAACGGCGCCTCGACGGCGTAGCTCGGCGTGTCCCAGTGGCGATCCCAGCCGGTGCATAGGAGCACCGCGCGGCCCGCGACCTCGTACGGCGCGAGCTCGTCGGGGCCGATCGCGCGGCCGCGCGCGCCGGTCAGCGGGACCAGCACACCGTCGAGCGCGGCGAACCGCTCGATCGGCAGGCGCGCGAGGTCGACGCCGTCGTCGAAGCGGTGGAACGGGCTATCGATGTACGTGCCGGTATTGGCCACCATCGAGATCCGCCCGATGTGGAAGCGCACCCCCGGGCCGTACGATCGCTCCGAGGCATCGCGCGACAGGTGCTCGACGATCTCGGGCGCCGGCAGCCCGGGATACGTGACCAGGCCGTGCGCGATCGTGTGGCTGACATCGATCACGCGGCGGCGCGCGGCGGGTTGCGACTGTGGCTTTGCGTCCGTCATGGCGACATCCTGGGCTACATCAGCACGAAGTTGACCAGCTTGGGCATCGGCTCGAGCACGGTCACCACGCGCCGGACCTGCTGGCCCTCGAGCAGCGGCGCGACCTTCTCGTGGCCGCGCGCGGCCGCCTCGAGCTGGGCGCCCGTGATCTCGCGCTCGACGTCGACCGTCGCGCGCCGCTTGCCGTTGATCTGCACGACCACCGTGCACAGATCCGGCCGCGCGCGGTCGGGGTCGAACACCGGCCACGGAAAGTGGATCACCGAGCCCAGCTCGGCGTGGCGCGCGGGCACGAGCCGCTGCAGCAGCTCCTCGGCGATGTGCGGCGCATACGGCGACAGCAGCACCACCAGCGTCACCAGGTGCGGCTCGTACACCGCGGGCGCCTTGCGCATCGCGTTCGACAGCTCGATCAGCCGCGCGATCGCCGTGTTGAGCCGCAGCTGCTCGAGGTCGCGGCTCACGATCTCGATCGTGCGGTGCACCAGCTTGTCGATCGCGTCGTCGGGTGTCGGCGTCCTGGGCGCGCGCATCGCGAGCGACCACACATGGCCCAGGAAGCGCTGCAGCCCGATGATCGCCTCGTCCTCCCACGGCAGGCCGACATCGATCGGCCCGAGGTACATCTGGTACAGCCGGAAGGTGTCGACCGAGTACTCGTCGCACACCTCCTCGGGCGGCACGCCGTTCTTGTAGCGCTTGCCCATCTTGCCCGCGACGATTTCCAGCCGCTCACCCGTCTCCTTGTGGAACGCGCGGCGCTCGCTGCCGTGCTTCTCGACCCGCACGTCGTGGACGTCGACGTACACCTCGCGGTCGTCCCTGTACGCGTCGGCCGTGATCATCCCCTGGTTGACCAGCTTGTAGAACGGCTCGGGCGTGTGCACGAGCGACAGGTCGTAGAGCACCTTGTGCCAGAACCGCGCGTACAGGAGGTGCAGTACCGCGTGCTCGGCGCCGCCGACGTACAGATCGATGCTGCCCGCGCTCTGCTGAGGCGACGTCCCCCAGTACACCTCGGCCGCCGGGTCGACCAGCGCGCGGTCGTTGTGCGGGTCGAAGTAGCGCAGGTAGTACCAGGACGAGCCGGCCCAGTTGGGCATCGTGTTGGTCTCGCGGCGGAACGCGCGCACGGTGTGGCGCTTGCCGGCGTGCTCGACGGTGGCACCGGGCGCGGCGTCGACCAGCCGCACGGTGTCGTCGTCGACCACGATGCCGTTCACCGTCGTCCAGCCGGCCGCGCGGTCGAGCGGCGCCTGCGGTGGCGAGTCGATCGCCTGGTTCGGCGTCGGCGCGAAGTCGTCGAGCGGCGGCAGCTCGACCGGCAGCTGGCCGTCCTCGACCGCATACGGCCGCAAGCCGTCGTGCACGATCGGAAATGGCTCGCCCCAGTAGCGCTGGCGGCTGAACAGCCAGTCGCGCAGCCGGTACGTCGTCAGCGGTCGCCCGCAGCCGAGCTCGGACAGCCGGCGGATCACCGCCGCGATCGCGTCGGGCGTGGCCAGCCCATCGATCGAGAACCCGCCGCTCGCCGACTGGATCGCGACGCCATCGTCGGTGAATGCCTCGCGGTACGCCGCGGGGTCATCGACGTACACTGGCGCCGGGCTCGCCTTCGGCCTGTGCGCCGCGAGCCACGCCTCGGTCGGCTGCACGACCGCCACGATCGGCAGGTCGTGCGCCACCGCGAACTCGAAGTCGCGCGTGTCGTGCGCGGGCACCGCCATCACCGCGCCGCTGCCGTACCCCATCAGCACGTAGTCCGCGACCCACACCGGCAGCGGCTCGCCGGTCAGCGGATGCTTCACGAAGCCGCCGGTGAACACGCCCGTCTTCTCGCGCTTGGTGCCGCGCTCCGCCGTCGAGCCGAGCTCGGCCTCGGCGCGGTAGCGCACGACCGCGTCGCGGTGCTCGGGCGTCGTGAACCGCTCGGTCAGCGGATGCTCGGGCGACAGCACGACGTAGGTCGCCCCGAACAGCGTGTCGGGGCGCGTGGTGAACACAACGATCTTCTCGCGCTGGCCATCCGCCAGCGTGCCCTCGAACTCGACCTCGGCGCCGAGGCTGCGGTTGATCCAGTTCACCTGCATCAGCCGCGTGCCGGTCGGCCAGTCGATCAGCCCCAGGTCGTCGAGCAGCCGATCCTTGTACTCGGTGATGCGCAGCATCCACTGCCGCATGCGCCGCTTGTAGACCGGGAAGTCACCGCGCTCGCTCTTGCCCTCGCTGGTGACCTCCTCGCTCGCGAGCACCGTCCCCAGCCCGGGGCACCAGTTCACCGGCTGCTCGGACAGAAACGCCAGCCGCGCGTGGGTCAGCGCGTCCTCGATCTCGTCGGCGGCTGCTGTGCGGCCCGCGCCGCCCGGCACCGGCTTGCCGGTCTCATCGAGCGTCCACGCGCCGCTCTTCAAGCGCTCGCGCAGCTCCTCGATCGGCCGCGCCCGGCCGGAGACCTCGCGGCCCTGGCTATCCGTCCACGCGTGCGTCGGATCGTAATAGCTCTTGAACAGCAGCAAGAAGATCCACTGCGTCCACTTGAAGTACGACGGATCCGTCGTGCTGAACCGCCGCGTCGGATCGTGCGCGACCCCGAGGTACTCCAGCTGCTTCAAGATGTTCGCGGTGTTCGCCTCGGTCGTGATCCGCGGGTGCTGCCCGGTCTGGATCGCGTACTGCTCCGCCGGCAGCCCGAACGAGTCGAACCCCATCGAGTACAGGACGTTCTTGCCGCGCATCTTCTGGAACCGCACGAACACGTCGGTCGCCAGGTAGCCGCGCGGATGCCCGATGTGCAGCCCGCTGCCGCTCGGATACGGAAAGAAGTCGAGCACCACGAGCTTGGGCCGTGACGCATCGAACCCGGGCTGCCCGGGGTTGGGCACCACGAACGTACCGGCCGCCTTCCACCGGGCCTGCCAGGCAGTCTCGAACCGGCGCGACACCTCCTCGTACCGAACGGGCTCACCGTCGGATGATCGCTTCGCGCCCTGGCTGAAATCCTCGTCACGGGACATGGAGCTGCGTTGATACCACACCGCGCCACAGCGGCCGAAACGCGACATCGTCAGCGCTCGCGTACGTCCGTCATCGCGCGCTCACGGTCCAGGTCGGCTGGTTCGCCGGAGCCGCGATCGGCGCGCGGTGGCGAGCTAACCTTGCCGCGCGGTGCCGGGTCCCGGCTGCATGTTGGCGCGCACGGTGCTTCTCCTCGCGATCGGTTGTGGCGGCGTTGCGTGCGGGGGCGATCGGTCGGCGTCGACCGTCGCGCCGCCCGGCCGGCCCGCCGCGGCTCGTGAGCCGGCGGCTTTCGAGATCGATCACCTCTGGATCGCCGCGGCGCCCGGGGCGCCCGAGCGCACCGCGTTCGAGCGCGCCGGCTTCCGGATCGCGCCCGCCGTCAACGCGCACGAGGGCCAGGGCACCTCGTCGGTCACGGTCGAGCTCGACAACGGCTTCCTCGAGCTGATCTATCCCGACCCGGCCGTGTCGGTGGCGCCCAACCTCCAGACCGTCCACGCGCAGTTCCAGAAGCGCGTGGACTGGCGCGCCAGCGGCTACTCGCCGTTCGGCATCGGGATCCGCAAGCTCGCCGCGGCGCCCGCGCGCTTCCCGTTCCCGACCTTCCAGGTCACCGCGCCCTGGATGGACGGCAGGTTCATGGAGATCCTCACGCCGCGCGAGATGCCCAGCGCCGTGCGCCTCTTCGTCCCCGCCCACCCGAGCATCGGCCCGGATGCCGACCCGGTCGACCCGGCCACGCGCATCCATCCCAACCAGACCCACCGCATCACGGCGCTTCACGTCGTGGCGCCCGCCGCCGACACCTTGCCGCCGGCGGCGCACTATCTCGCCGAGCGCGGCATCGTGACGTTCGACGTCGGTGGCGCATGGCTCCTCGAGGCGACGCTCGACGACGGCGCCCAGCACATCGAGCGCGACCTCCGCCCCACGCTGCCTGTCGTCCTCCGGTACTGATCGACGGCGTCACGCGCGGTCGATCGCGCCATCGAACGGTTGTCCGTGACGATCGAAGATCGCGAGCAGCTCCTCGAGCTCACCGGGGAGCAGCCCGCGATCGAGGGCGCGGAGCACGTCGGTCTGGACGCCCACGCTGCGCGTCGCACGCAGCCGGTCATCCGAGAGCGTCCCCAGGTACAGCCACGCGAGCGGCTTGCCCGACGCCGGCGCTTCGCGGGGCCGGGCCTCGAGCGCCGCGAGCCAGCGCTCGACCTCGTCGACCGCGTCGCCGTCGACGATGCGGCCGCGCCAGGCATCCCCGGCGTACTCGTGCAGGACGATATGCGTGGGTTTCATGGGCTAGTCCCAGGGCGCCTTCTCGTTGGCAAATGCGGTTCTCGTGTATGCGAACACGGTGCTTCCCGACTGGTCCGCGATCAACTGCGGGATCGGGCCGTTGCCGACGTTGCACGACATCAGCCAGATCTCGGCGCGGCCATAGAACTTGTCGCGCGAGAAGAACGGCAGCCACGTGGCCTTGTTGGATTCCTTGAGGTTGAGGGCGTCGCTGGTGTCGGGACCGTCGCCGGAGCCGGTGGCGAGCATGCTCGCGTTGCCGTGTCCTGCGATGACCAAGCGGCTATAGCGCAGCATCGTCATGGGCGGCGTGAGGTTGGTGCCCAGCTCGGCGAGTGACGAGTGGCGCACTCCTCCAAGCCGCTTGGCGGCCTTCTCGTCGAATCCGTTGTCCCACGTGGGATCCTGCGGCTTCTCGACGGTCGACCACGGTACCGCCATCCCGGAGGTATCGGTGTTGGGCGTCGTTGGATTGAACTGCTTGGGGTCCGCGGGCACACCCGCGCCACCGTTGTCATCGGACTTCTTCTTGTCGCCGGTCGGACCCCTGGCGTCATATCCAAACTCGGACTCGATGCTGCGGGTCCGTGTCGGGCCGATGACCGATGACCGCTCCGGGTCGCGCGCGGACGCGCGCTCGGCGTGACTCGGGGGCGCACTGCGCGCATAGTCGCGCTCGCTGAGGTTGGCGAAGGTGGTGAACATGCTGGGGACCGATCGCGGTGGGTCTCGTCAGGGTGCAAGCGAGCTGACGACCAGCTGGAAGGTCAGTTCCTTGCCGCCGTAGCGTACAACCAGACGGCCCGGCGGGTCGCTACGCATCGAGAATCGATATCGTGCATTGACGGACGTGCCGAGCCCGCCGCCGAACTCGGGCAGCATTCCGTTCGGGGAATTCAGCAGTGCCAGCGCGTGTCCTTGTGTATCGAATACCTGCACGTCCACCGTGGAGGCCGGCATCGGTGGCTTTCCATTGGGACGGCTGAACACGACGACGACCTCGAGCATCGTCTCGCCGGACTCGACCTGCGCCGTGACGGTCATGTCGTCGAGGGAGGCTCGCGCGGGGTCGAGTTTCCATCTTTGATCGTGATTACCCATGACCACCTGAGTAGAGCATAGAGTACATAGCGAGGCGAACGCGATTGTGAGCACGCGAGCTGCGAGGTCGCGACTCGAGATCACGGAACCGTATACGTCCCACCAGCGGTCCATCTCGTCGAGGGTACCAGGGAGCGATCGCTGTCGCACGCGTCGACCCATTCACCTCGGAAGTTGAGTTGCCAGTTGAGGACGTCGCCGCTCGCGAAGCCCCCGAGATTGAAGCCGGGAGAATCCGCGCCGCGATACGACGAGCCAGTCGCCTGATCTGGATTGATGAAGTTGCTGTTGGGAAATGCGATCGAGTGATATCCATATCTCAGGTCTCTGCCGCCGCTCGTGAGGCAATCCTCGTGCTCCGTGGTGCGGCTCATGTTGTTGCTACACAGCGGGTGGACGATGTCGGTCCCGTTCACCTGCGAAAAGCCCGAGACAAACTGTCGATATTCTCCACATATGCCATTACAAGGAACCGGATTCTGGAAATCAGCGGTCATGGCAAAGGGAGCGGCGAAGCGGCCGCCCGAGGCGGTTGCTGGAATATGCCCGGTCGGCAGGCTCGAGCGGATGATGCTCGGCACGCAGGAATGACGCGGAGCGCCTCCGTCCTTGCCGGCATCCGATCCGGCGTCCTTGGTCGTCGCGAATGCGCCGGACGGCACATCGGCGGCGCGCGTGGTCTGGAAGCTCCTGGTGTCGTCGCTGCCGGTCGTCACCGAAGCCAGCGGCTTCGCGGGGGCACCGGGCGGCTTTGCGGGGTAGCCGAACGGCGAGACGGTGGCACGGTGATCCCCGATCGAGAATGCCGCCTGGTCGCGAACCGTGGACGATCGCCGTGACTCGTCGGTGCGGTCGCGAGCGGTGGCGTTGCAGCGCGCGCAGCTGCCGCAGCCGCAGCCGGTCTTGCTCGGTGTTGCCTTCGATTGCTTCATTTCGAACATCGCATGCCTCCTTGCATCGTGACGCCGTCAGGGCGGATCGGAAATGCGGTCAGTGTCGCCGTCGCCAGAGCAGCAGGACGAGCAGCAACAGCGCGGCGACCGCCGCGAGCAGCACGCGGCAGCAGTGCTCGTGCACCCAGGCGACAAGGCCGCCGCCGGGCGGTTTGCGCCCGACGACGATCTTGACGTGGGGATCGCTGCTCTCGATGATGACCGTGGGCGTCGGCGTGTTGACGGGATAGCCGAACTGCTGGCCGTAGACGCCGCGGCCGAGGTCGACGAGGGAGCCCATGGTGACGCCGCCGGGCACCGAGACGCGGTACGTGGGCGCGAAGCCCGGACCGACGAAGTTGCCGAGGCTGTCCTTGGGAATGAACATCACGACGGCGGTCTGCAACCGATTGACGACGGGGCCGGGCTGGATCGTGGTGGCCGTGCCCTCCGGCGTCGGCGCGACCTGGACGTACTGCGAGAGCAAGCTCATGCGGCTGACCGCGATGCCGCTCGCTTCCTTGGCGCGCGCGTGGAACCGGAAGTTGTAGCTGCCCTCGAGCGTGGTCGCGAACGCGAGGCTGTAGATGCCGTCGCCGGCGATCAGGTCGCCGTGGGTGGCGTCGTCGAACAGCGCGGTGCCCGGCAGCTGGTTCTTGTCGTCGGTCTTCTTGCAGCGCTCGAGGAGCTGCTGGGCGAGCGCGTAGCGCCCCGGCCGGGGATCCGGCGCGCGGGGCGGAGCGGCTGCGGCGGCCGGCCGCGTCGCTGCGGGGGTGGCCGGCGAGGCCGCCGCGGGTGGCGATCCGGCGCTCGGTTCGCGTGCGAGCCCGACGACCCGGGTGGATCCCAGGTTGGGGAAGCTCGGCGGCCGGACCTGGCACTCGAGGTCGGTGGTGGCCAGGAAGTTGCCGAGGCCCTGGCCGGGGATCGCGGTCTCGACGGTGACATCGGCGCCGAGCAGCGGCTTGCCGGCCTCGCGCAGGCGCACCTGCAGGAGGATCGGATCGCCGGTGTTGTAGATCCTGGGCTCGGTGAAGAACTCGGCGTAGATCCGCAGGTCGGCGAGGGCGTAGCGGTGGTTGGGTCGGTCTGCGACCGGGCCGGAGAACTTCCAGGTGCCGCCGGCCTGAGGGTGGTCGACGACGAGGGCGGAGAACCCGATCGTCGTGTCGGGGCCGATCGTGGTGCCCGCGACCGCCACGCCGTCGCGCTCGATCGTCAGGGCCTTGGCGCTGGCGGGGACGTTCCAGGCGCCGATGAACACCAGGCGATCGACCGTTCCCGGCGCGAAGCTGCCGTCGGTGGTGACCGGCGCGGCGTCATCGACGCGGTTGACGTGGAGCGGCTGCTGGAGGGTCTCGAGGTAGGCGTCGAGCAGGTTCTGCGCGGGATCGAGCTGGTTGTACTTGGCCTCGAACAGCCCGGTGCTGTTGAACGCCGCCGCGATCGCGGCGAGCAGCGCAGTCCCCGCCGTGGCATCGGGACCCATCGAGACCGTGCGGACCTTGTGGGTGGTCAGCTGCGGAGCGCTGAAGAACGTCGCCACCGTCGCCGCGGGAGGCACGAATCCGGCATCGGTCGACGGCATGTTGTGAAAGCCATCGGACAACAGCACGACGAAGCGCTCGCGGTCCGACGCCTGGGTCGACGCGGCGAACTGGCTGAGCGCGAGCTCGAGCCCGCGCCGGATCGGGGTGCAGTTACCGCCCGGCGGATCGGGGGCGATGCTCGGTGCGAACAGGTTGGTACCGGAGGCCGGAAAGTCGCTGAGGGCGCCGGCCGCGGGGAACTGCGCGCTCGTGTCGCCGGCGGCGGTGTCATCGCCGCAGCTCCATGCGTAGCGCGATCCTCCGACGCGGTCATCGAAGTAATCGGGATCGCGGAACAGCCCGGCGACGGCGACGAACATGTCGGCGGCGTGCACCGAGCGCTTCCAGCGATTCTCGGCCAGCCCGTCGAGCGCGGTCATGCTGCCGGAGTAGTCGAGCGACAGGATGTAGTCGATCGGCTGCCGGTTCTTGAGCACGGCGAGGTTGGCGAACGGTGTGGTGATGACGTTGGGTGCGAGGAAGTTCAACGGCCACACCGCGGCGCCGCCGCCGATGAAGTCGTCGATCTGCACGCCGTAGCCGACCGCCGACGGCAGCTGGGAGGTCAATAGCTCGAGCGGATCGACGCGCAGCTCGAACGCCCAGCCGGCGCCCGACGACACCACGGACAACGCGCCGTGGGTCGCCGTGGGCGTCCACTCGGCATCCCCGACGCTGGTGATCCTGCGCGGGGCGTGGGCCTGACCCGGGGCGTTGTCGGCGCCGCGGAAGATCTTGAACATCACGTCGTCGTCGGTGGCGTTCGCGGTGGGGACGTGATCGTTGTGCAGCGGATCGAACACGATCTTGACGTCGTCGTCGGGGTCGTTCGAGCTATCGTCGACCGTCACGAACAGGACGAGCTTGTCATCGACGACGCCGCCCAGGGTGGTGCTCTCGTGGCGAACGCGAACGGTGTGGCTGCCGGCCAGCGACCCCACCGGCGTCTTGGTGACCAGCCCCGCGACGCCGGTCCACTCCGTGCCACCGGTGTCCTGCCCGTCGATGACGATCGGCGTCGCCGAGATCGGAGGCGTCAGGACGTAGCAACCATTGGCAGCGCCGTTCTGCTTGAGGTTGTCGCAGGTCGACGTCGCGTTGTCGCACTTCAATGCCGCGTTGAAGTTGCACGGAGCCGCGTGGGCGTCGCGTCCGAGCGCGAGCGCGGTGCCGGCGATCAGGGTCACGGTTCGCATGGTTATTTGCACAGTCATTGCCAATCTCTCCTGCCGCGCGAGCGGCCACCTACACGACGATGAATGGGATCGTGACCACCAGAGGGGTCTGCGGATTCGGCGGGTTATTGCCATTGATCTTGGTGAGCACGGCAGTCGCCACGACGTTGCCGATCGTACCGAGCGCCGGCGGACTGGGCGCTTGCGGGCCCACGATGTTGATCGACACCGGCGTCTCGGTGTTGGCCGCGAGCGAGGTCGGCGGCAGCGACACGGGGGTCAGCGGCGACCAGCCGGTGGTCGGGGCCGGTGGAGTGATGCTGACTTGCCCGGTGACCTGGTACGTCTGATTGTCGGTCGTGCTGCCGTTCTTGAGGCGGAAGACGATATTGCGTCCGGTCGGGCTCGACAGCTGGGTCTGCGGGATCGGGAGCTGACCGGCGGCGTTGAGCGCCGGGCCCGCATAGAAGAAGAATGCAGGCGGCGGCGGGTTGGCGCCGCGCGTGAGCGTGATCGGTTGCTGGCTCGAGTGCAAGGCGGCGCTGCGCGTCGCGGCGGCGGTGACCTGGAGCGCGCCGCTGGTCGCCACGCCCGACGGATTGACCGTGATCGAGACGCTCTTGGTGGTCGGCGTTCCTCCGGCCGGGAAGCTGAGCTCGGTGTGCGCGGGCGTTGCCGTGCCGAAGTCGGCGGGCAGGGTGACGTCGATCGAGAACGTCTCGTTGGCCTGCGGCGAGGTGAACTGCGCGGTGACATCGAACGCGAAGGTGAACGTCGTGCCGGTGTTCATCGCCGAGAACGGGCTCACCAGCTTGTAGGCGACGATCACGCTGCCCTCGGGGAGCACATCGACCGGGTTGGCCAGGAACGTGTTGAGCGCTTCCTGGGCGAGCACCGCGCCGATCAGATCCGATGCGTCGAGCGCTGGCTTGACGCCCGTGACGCCGGTGCCGGGCTGGCCGACCAGGAACCGCGTGTAGTCGTCGAGGAACGGCTTGGCGGCGTTGCCGACGTTGCCGAGCGCGTCGAGCGCCGACAGCCAGTCCTGCTGCGACTGATAGAGGTCCTGCATCATCACCAGCCCGTCGGTCGCGCTGACGTTGCGGCTGAGCGCGACCGCCTCCCCGGCGCGGGCCGCGTTCATCAGGTCCTGCAGCGCGATCAGGAGGAAGCTCTCGTTCTGCGCGTTGCTCGAGCTGTGCGGCAGCTGGTTCGCGCGCAGGCGCTGAAACAGCGCGATGCGAAGCGTGCGCAGCATCTGGGCGAACCGAGCGGAATCGACGGTGTCGGCACCGCGCGTGAGCTTGAGCGGGACCTTGAGGTTGCTCGAGACCGTGAGGCCGGTGACGCGGCGCTCGATGATCATCGCGTCGGTGATCACGGGCGCGCCCGGCCGGCGGCGCAGCACCGCGAGCGGCAGCAGGCTGTGGCCCGCGGCCGGTACGACGCCGCCGAGATCGGTGGCGTTCTCGGCGACCTTGACCTGCCAGCGCCGGCGGATGCGCACCGCGGTCTCGACGCCGACCAGCGCGTTGACCAGCCGCGAGTCTCCGCCCGGACCCGCGCTTGCGATCTCGTCGTGCCAGATGTCGAGGTAGACGACGTCGGTGCGCTCGACGATGCCGGGCGGCGTGGTCAGCGGGGCAAGCCCGGCCTGCTCGGGCTGGGCCAGGTACGTGGTCAGCGCGGTGTTGATGACCAGCATGCCGTCGGCGAGGATCACGCCGGGATGGATGCTGACGTTGTTGGCGTCACCGCTGGCGCTGATCCGGAAGCCATCATCGCCGGCGGGCACGCCGGTGCCGACGAACATCTTGACCAGCGCTTGCAGCTCGAGCCGCCGCAGGTCTTCGAGCTCGTTCCAGTCCGAATCGAGCAGCGGCACGCCCTGCTGGAGCCGCACCGCCACGTAGTGGCGCGGATCGGCCACCGCCTGGTTGCTCAGCACCTGGTGCAGGACGTTGGTCAGCTGGAAGGTGTTACGCGAAAAGTCGCCCATCTGCTTTGTCTCCTCGACTGCCGTGCGCTCGATGCCGAGCGACCCGCCTCATGGCAGCTGGTCCGTATCGAGGCCCGGGATCGCGGTCTCGGTGGTGAGCTTCGTCGGCGGGACAAACACCGCCCGCTCGGTGGCCGGCATGAAGGCGCGCAGGCCGCGCGCGACCCGGCGCAGCGCGGCGAGCACCTCGGGGGCGCCCCCGCTCGGCGGCGCGACGTAGAGCGCGACGGTGTCGTGCGCATACCAGTCGCTGTTTTTCCGCCCGCTCGCCCGGCCGGTATCGTAGGTGTAGGTCTGCACATCGTCGAAGGTGCGGCGCAGCGCGAGCTTCGCGGCATTGCGGGTGTCGACGGTGGTCCCGCCGGCGTAGCGCTGATCGACCGTCTCGGTGGCGGCGTACACGTCGCTCTGGTAGCGGACGCCGCGCGGTGAGCGGACGACCATGAACGTGTCGGGCCCGTCGACGAACGCCGCGGGCGCGCGCTCGGAAGCCACGCCGCCGGCGGTGGGCACGGCCGGGCCTGCGGCGGGCAGCGTCCACACGGCGAACCGGCCGCTGCGGCTGGAGCTGAACGCGACCTCGATGCCGGCGGCGGCGGCGGCGAACGCGAACGGCTCGCGATCGTCGTGATCCGGCGGCGCGACATCGCCGACCGCGCTCGTCGCGGTCCAGTCGTTGACCAGCGGATCGAGCCCCGGCTTGCCGCGCGAGAAGATGCGCCATCGGGTCGCGTTGCCGAGCGCGGCGATCGGCTCGCGCCGCGCCCAGTACAGCCGGATCTGCGAGGCCGTCGCATCGAACAGCGCGAACAGATCGTCGTCGGCGGCGTCGGGCAGGCTGTGGGCGGTGGCCTCCCAGCTGGTCCCATCGTGGCGGCTGTACTTCACGCCCCACGGTGCGAGCGCGCTCGGCCGCTCGAGCCAGAACAGCCACAGGCCGCCGGTCGCGTCGGCGATCGCGGCGGGGCGGCGGCGCTCGGCGCCGGTCGCGCCGGGGAGCTGCGCGGGCCCGACCGCCGTGCCGACGATCGTCCGGGCATCGAGCGACCACCGCTGGGCCGTCCGATCGTAGACCGACCAGATCACCCAGAGCCGGTCGGACTGCACGGCGGCGGTGGGATCGCGATCGACGCCGGCCCGGTAGATCAGCGGTCGGCTCGGCGTCCACGCCGACCCGGGCGCCGCGGGGCGCTGCTTGATCCAGATCGTGCTGCGGTCGTCCTCGACGACGTGATAGAGCATCCACCGTCCGGTCGACGTGGTCGCCAGCGCGGGCCGGCCGTCGTAGGCGCCGTCGAGCGAGAACGGCGCTTCGTCCGAGGTCCACACGCCGGTGCTGTTGCGCCTGCGCGCCCACCAGTTGAGGCGCTCCGGCCGATTGGACGCGAGCACGTTGTGGACGAGCTCCTTGGACCGGCACTCGCTGCCGATCAGGCGCTTCACCGTGGCCTCGAGCGTGGGGACGATCGCGATCGTGTGGTAGAGCGCCGGGGCCGCGCGCAAGTCGCGGCGCTGCGCCGCCAGCTCGAGGGTCTGATCGCTCTGCCAGCCGAGCCACGCCGCGAGCAGCGGCAGCAGGCGACCGTCGACGCGCGCGGGGTCGTGGGCGTCTCGAATGGCCGCGAGCGCGCTCGCGAACAGGTCGAGCTGGCCGCCGGGCAGATCGAGAAAGCGCCGGAGCTGGCCGTGGTCGGCGTCGTCGGGCGAGCTGGGCGCCGCGGGCCGCAGCGTGTCGTAGCGGTGGTACAGCCGCGGCAGGAGCGCGAACATGCGCGCGGCGGCGCCCGACGGCAGGCTGGCGAGCGCGGCCACGCGGTTGGCGCGGTCGACCTCGTAGATCCGCGGGCTGCCCGAGAACGGAAAGAGGCTGTAGTAGTAGATCGCGCCGTCGGCCAGCGCGGTATCTGTCGCCGTGGTGATCGCCAGGCCATCGGCGATCTGCACGCCATCGTCGGGGGACGTCGGGTAGGTCCCTTCGGCGCGCATCACGCGCACGCCGGCCGCGGTGCTGCCCGGCGGGTAGCTCCAGCGCAGACGGATCGCCGTCGCGCCGGGGACCGCCGCTGCCGTGATGGCGGCCAGCGGCATCAGAAGCCCCCGGTGACGACCAGCTGCACGCCGCCGAGGTACGCGACGTCGTTGATCGGGTCGTCGGGCGCCTTGGCGATCTCGTTGCTGCCGAGCTCGATCTTGCCGAGCGCGTTGACCGTCCCGGCCGGGTCGCGCTGGCTGCGGAACTCGGTGACGTTGACGAACTCGATGCCATCGATCGCCTCGAGCGCCTCGTAGAACTTGCTGAGGTAGATCGTGCGCGCGAAGTCGACCTGGTCGAACGCCAGGAGCTGCGCCGCGGCCTGCGCCGCGCGATGGCTGATCTCGGCCCGCGAGAAGTACGCGCCGATCTCGATCTGCGCGGTGACATAGATCGCGATGTAGTCGGGCGACTGGACGTCGATCAGCGTGGATACCGGGCGCTTGTCCTCGAAGTAGGCCAGGAGATTCGAGCGCAGGAGGTCGCTGACCTGACCGCCGCCCGACGGAGCGACGAACAGTCGCACCAGGTTCGGGCCGGCGCCCTCGGCGCGGACCTTGCCGACACCGGGGAATGCCAGCGCGAGCGCGCGATAATCCTCGACGGTGACCGCGCGGCGCAGCGAGCGAAACACCGACGGGGCCTGCAGCACCGCGTGGTCGATGCTCTCGCGCTCGCCGCCACCCGTCGCGGGGGCCGCGTTGATGACGCGCGCGCCGAGCAACGCCAGCGCCGGCGCGTTGACGATCGTCTGGATGGCGCTCGCGGGGACGTTGCCGGCGGCACCGCCGCCGAAGCGGTAGGTCGCGCGGATCTCGCTGCCCGCCGGGGGGATGGCGCCGAACGCACCGTCGCCGAAGCGGATCGTGGCCTGGTCGTCCTCGTCGATCTCGACCGTGTAGTCGCGCTGCTCGGCGCGGCTGAACGCGAGCGAGTCCTGGCGGTTCCAGCGGATCTGGGTGGCGCCGAGCTGGCTCACCAGGTCGAGGTCGGGCGCGAGGCCCGCCGCTGCACCCGTCGCGCGCAAGATCAGCCGGGGGTGGCTGAGCCGGTAGCGCTGCTCGGGCTTGCCGTCGGAGACGCCGAGCACCTCGTCGCGCGCCACCCGGCCTTCCTCGACGGCGATGATGTCGACCAGCCGCTTGCGACCGGTCGCGGGATCGACCGGGACCGTCGACCAGTCGATCACCAGGTCGCTCGCGCCGTTGTACTCGAAGCGCACGCTCGGGGTCTTGCTCTGGCTCCGGGTGGCGAACGCGTCGCCGCGGCGGATCGTGACGCTGCTCGTGACCGCCGCCGGCGCGCTGATCGTCAGGCGCGCCGCCGCCGGGCTCGCGGTGGCGAGCGTGTAGCCGATCAGCTGCAGGTGCTGGATCACGCTGCGCCGGCTGGTCGCCGTGGTCAGAAAGCTCTCGCTGACCACGCGATCCTGGTAGTAGCTGAGGATGTCGCCCATGTGCGCGAACAGCTGGAGCAGCACGTTGCCGAAATCGGCGGGGGACTCGAAGCCGGTCCACTCGGGCAGCTTCGACGGGATGAGCTCGGTCATCGCCTGCAGCAGGCTTCGGTAGTCGCGCGCCAGATAGTCGATCTGGGGAAGCGTGGGAGTCGGATTGGGGTCGGCCATGGGTTCGCCTATCGGAAGTGGACGCGGACGGTCTGTCGCACCAGATCGGCGCGCCGGGCGTAGACGATCTCGATCGAGATCCGCTCGTCCTGCGCCGTCACGCCGACGTCCGCGACGATGATCTCGTCGCCGAGCCACCGCATCAGCGCCTGACCGATCGCGAACTGCGTCGCGGCGGCCAGGATGTCGTTGTTGGGATCGAACACGAGGTCGAACAACCCGCAGCCGAACTCGGGGAGGTTGACGCGCTCGCCGGGAGCGGTGAACAGGACCTGGAGCACGCGGCCGCGCAGGCTGATGTCGCCCTCGCCGGTGACGGCGATCAGGCCATCGCCGCGCACCGCGAGCGGGAAGGGAAAGTTGGTCACTCCGAGCACGAGACGAAGTCCTGCTGGCTGGAGGTCACGGTCGAGTTGCCCGGGATGCTGAGCCCGTCGCAGGTGTCGATGGCGTCGCCGTCGAGCACGACCTTGACGCCGTCGATCGTGACGAACGAGCTGCCCGCCGCGGCGCCCGGCGTGCCCTTGCCGATCGGGTCGGTGATCGAGATCGTCGTCGGGATCGGCGTCGGTGCGGTCGGCATGAAGTTCTTGCCGTTCATGCCCGCGTGCTTGCCGGCGGCCGGCGCCGATTCGCCGGCATCGAGCGAGCTCTCGCTGGTCTTCACCGCGACCGCCTTGCCGCCGATCGTCACGAAGTCGCTGAGCTTGGTCGTCATCTTGCCGACGTAGTCGAAGTCGGCGACGCCGGCGTACGGCGCGGTGCCCGGGGGCCCGGAGATCGTCCCCGTGCCGGTCACGTTGTGCTTGTCCGTGCCCTTCACCGCATCCCCGTCGACCACGATCATCTTCGCCATGGCTCATCCCTTCTTGAGATCGATGGTGGACGCCTTGATCACGAGCGCCTGACCCGATGCATCGATCGTGAGATCGGCTTTGGCGGTGAGCGTCACCGCGCTCGAGCTCATGACCAGCGAGTTGCCGGCGGCATCCTGGATCGTGATGCCATCCTGGTTGAGCAGGATGAAGTGCTTGTTCTGACCCTCGACGATGACGATCGCCTCCTCGCCATCCTTGTCCTCGAGCTGGATCGTGTGGCCCTTGAGGGTCTTCAAGATCTTGCGCGTCGGCGGATCCTGCGCCGCGTCGGCCTCGGCGGCGTCGTCGCCGTTGGGCCTCGGTAGCTCGGTCGTGCCGTCGGGCTCGGACCAGAACGTTCCGACCCAGATCGGAGCCGCGGTGCTTCCCTCCTCGAACTCGACCCACACGCCGGCCCCGACCTCGGGGATCATCAAGAGGCCCTGGTTGTCGGCGCCGCCGAACGGAGCGCACGGCGTGGCCCAGCCGGTGACGGCATCCTTGCCGAACACGCTCGGCACGCTGAGCTTGAGGCGCCCGCGCTTCTTCGGATCGGCATTGTCGATCACCTTGCCGCGGTACTTGCCGAGCTTTCGGTGCTCGACGCGCTCGAGGAGGTCGGCCACGATGCGCACCAGGCCGGTATCCGCGCCCGTCACAAGAGGCCTCCCGCTCCGCCGAAGTCCTCGCTGCCGGTCGGCCGCAGCCCGTTGCGTACGGCGCGGAACTGCTGCGTGTACTCGCCCGCCGACACCCGGTGGCCGACGCGACACACGTAGTAGACGCCGCTGTACATCTCGCCGACCCCCTTGAGCGTGACGTTGGCGCGCGGCGCGAGGACATGCCCGTAGTCGTTGGCCGCGACCTCGCCGGTCGCCGTCACGAACCATTCGCCGCGCTGGAACAGCGCCTGACACAGCGCGGTCATCTCGGGCATGCCGGTGGTGACCGCGCGCGCGACCTGGATCTGCGCTGCGGATACGCCGCTGCGCAGCAGGGCGGCGCTGCCGAGCTGGCCGAGCGCGCGGACCTCGCTGCTCTCGATGGTCACCTCGAGGATTTCCTTCGTCGCGTGGTCGATCTGGGTCATCGCGACCTTGGCGGGAGCCAGCGCGTTGACCTCGAACGAGATGTCGTTGAGGTTGGTGTCGTCGCCGAAGTGCGCTGCGAGCACCGGCTGCGGCTCGCCGTCGAGCGCGGGCGCGCGGAAGAAGCCGGTGGTCCCCTCGACGAAGCACTCGAAGCGATTGCGCAGCGCGAGCCGGCGAAGGAACTGCATGTCGGTCTCGCACTGCATCGTGGTCGAGACCTCGCTGTCGTGCGTGACCTCCGTCTCGTCGACCTCGGCGGTCAGTCCGTAGCTCTGAAAGATCTCGCGGGCGATGTCGCTGTCCTTCTTGTCCGGCCAGTCCTTGCGCTTGTCCTCGCGATCGAGCAGCACGCTCGGGTCGAGCGCCCACAGCTCGAGCCGGCACGCGTTCGGATCCGCGGGCAACAGCGGCTGGAGCTGGGTGATGTAGCCGGTGAACACGTCGCTGAGCTCGCCGTCGAACCCGATCTGGATCGCGATCTGCTTCCACACCTGGAAGCGTTCGTCGTCGAGCAGATCCCAGGCGCCATCGGTCGTCTGCGAGAGCGGCAGCACGAGATGGCAGGTCGCCGCGAGCTCGTCGTCGAGATCGATCTCGAGCGTCATGCGGCCATAGAGATCCGATAGCTCCTCGCCGTCGATCTTCACGGTGACTCGCTCGCCGAGCGACGTCGCCATCAGCCGCGCTCCGGTGGAATGACGATCGATTGCCCGGTGCGCGCGAGGACCTCCACGCCGGTCACGGCGAACCCCGCGTCGGTGAACACGGCGCGCAGCGCGGCCGGATCGGCGACCTCGGCGTGATACGTGGCGATCACGGCCTCGTCGACCTGCTCGCTGACCACCTCGACCGGCTCGCCGCCGACGGTGTGGAGCTCGACGGTCAGCCGGTAGCGGGGATCGCGCACCAGCCGGACGACTCCGGCGAGCTGCGTCGCCGCGGCCAGGCTTGGCGCCCATGCGGCGTCGGTCGGCGGGAGCAGCGCGATTCGCTCGGTGATCCACACCGAGTTGCCGAGCAGGTCGTCGGGCGTGGCGAATGCCGGGTTGGCATCGGCGATGCGCCACCACCTGAGCGGATCGCGGTAGTAGCGGTTCGCGAGGTTGTCGATCCGCTCGCCCTCCTCGACGCGATGCAGGAACGTGCCGGGGGTGGGCGGCGGCGTGCGGAGCTCGGCGGCGTGGATCGGCTGACCGTCGAGGTTGACGGTCGCGACGATGGCGGACCGGCGATAGCGTGAATCGGAGGTGAACATGGCTAGCCCGGCACCACCACGTCGCTGATGTCGCCGAGGTTGGCGAGGTTGAGCACCGACATCGCTTCCTTCGCCGCCTTCGAGTAGAGATAGAACGGCGACTTGCCCTCGATGACGGTGAGGCTGACGGCGACGGTGGCGCGCACCGGATTGAGCACCGCGCTGAACTCGGTCTCGGTGATGTTCATGCTGTTGATGTTCACGGGCAGCACGCGGGTGCGGCCCCAGATGAAGAGGATGAGCGGCGGGTTGGCAGCGCGCGTGAAGCTGAAGCCGCCGGGCGAGCCGAGCAGCGCGCCGAGCGCCTGGCCGAGCAGGCTCTCGTCCTTGGGATAGACCATCGCCTCGAGGGTGGATAGCCGCGGCAGGATGCCGAACTGCTCGGCAAGCGGATCGCCCTCGTCGAGCTGGTCGGTGGCGTCGAGACGGATGTCGAACCCGATGGTCTCCTCGCCGACGGTGACCTGCTGGGCATCGCGCAGCTCGGTCAGATCGTCGTAGCGCTTGTGGAAGCTCCGCAGCGTTTGCCCGCCGGCGGCTGCCGCACCGCTGGTCCCCGACGACGGCGCGGTGTACGTCAGCGAGCGATTGCGGGTGAGCTGCAGCGGATTGAACTGGAACACCACGATCGCAGGCGGCAGGGTCAGGCCGTACTCGACGAACGCACCGCGCAGGGTCTTGGGCTGGTTGGGAAAACCGTTGGTCATCGTGGCACCCAGCTCTTTCCGAGCTTCTCGAACTCCTCGAGCCCGGCGGCGACCAGGTGCTCCATCCCGATCGCCGCGCCGCGCTCGGCCGCGAGCAGGGCCCCGCGCAAGGCGATGTTGCGGATGCTGCCGCCCGACACTGCAAACCGCCGCGCGAGCACCACGAGATCGACGTCGGGCGCGATCGGCGCGCTCGCCGGCAGGTGGTGCCGCCACAGCTCGACGCGCGCGGCCTCGTCGGGCGAGGGGAACTCGACCACGAAGCGCAGTCGCCGCGTGAACGCGTCGTCGATGTTGTCGCGCAGGTTGCTCGCGAGGATCACGATGCCCTCGTAGTCCTCGATGCGCTGCAAGAGGTACGAGGTCTCGATGTTCGCGTAGCGGTCGCGCGCGTCGTTGATCTCGGTGCGCTTGCCGAACAGGGCGTCGGCCTCGTCGAAGAACAGCACGGCATTGGCGGCCCACGCCTCGCGGAACACCAGCGCCAGCCGCTGCTCGGTCTCGCCGATGTACTTGCTGACCACGCCCGAGATGTCGACCTTGCAGACATCGAGCCCGAGCTCCGCGGCGATGATCTCGACCGCCATCGTCTTGCCGGTGCCAGGGGGGCCGACGAACAGCGCGCTCACCGCGCGGCCGTGGTGGATCTTGCGATCGAAGCCCCAGCCGCGGAACACGGCGTCGTGATGGCGCACGCTCTGGCAGATCGCTTCGAGCTGCGTACGGCGGCGTTCGGTGAGGACCAGATCGGTCCAGCGATAGCGCGGTGCGAACAGCCGACCGAGCTCGCCGAGCCGAGGCGCCGCCTGCGTGCGGCACAGCCGGAAGCAGTCGTCGAGCGTGACCGCGGCCTGGCGGCATGCGAGATCGATCAGCTTGGCCGTGTCGGCGATCTGAGCGGGCTCGAAGCGAAACCGCGTGGCGAGCGCGGCGGCCCACGCGTCGACCTCGTCGCCTGCGTGGCGCGCGAGCGCCTGGCGCCAGCACTGCGCGCGGGTCTCGGCGTCGGCGGCCGGGACCTCGATGTGCTGCCACAGGATCGATTCGCCGCGCAGCGACGCGGGTACGCTCGGGCCGCCGTCGAGCAGCACGAGCCGGCCGAGGCGATCGCTGGCGTTCAGCAGGCGCACGATCAGCGTCCGGGCGCGGTCGACCGGCAGGGCATCGAGACCCTCGACGAGGATGGGCGCATCGCGGAGGTGGCTGTCGCGCAGCACCAGCGTGAGGCGCAGCTCGAGCTCGGCATCGCGGCGGTCGAGAGCGGCGGCGTCGACGCGCAGCAGGTTGCGGCCGAGGTCCCGGCAGATCTGGCGCACGCGACCCACGGCGCCGCCGCGCCCGTCGGTCGACAGGTGGATCACCAGCGCGGAGCCGTCGCCGCCGGTTCGCCCGTAGCTCTCGATCAGACGGGCGATCTGATCCCATGGCGCCGCCAGGTCGTGGGGCCGGCTCGCGGGGGCCGCCAGCTCGAGCGTCACCACCTCGATCAGGCGCGGATCGGGCAGCGTCATCCCGAGCACGAACCGCAGGACGCCGGGATCGACGCGAAGCGTGTCGGCCAGGCTCGACCGGCCCGGAGTGCGTTCGAGCAGGTGCCAGCGCAGGAGCGGCGCACCCTCCTCGAGCGCTTCGCGCGCGCGCCACGCCTCGGCGACCGACTGGCACAGGAGCTCGAGGACGAGGCCGACCGTCGGCGCGAACGAGCCCGCGCGCTCGCTGTACAGCGCGGCGTACCTGGCGTCGAGCTCGGGCGCGAGGCACACCAGCAGGACCTGCTCCTCGAAGGGCGACAGGCCGAACCGGTGGCGCAGCCAGGGCAGCGCCGGCAGCACGCCGACGCGGCGGGCGGCGCCGACCCGCTCGTCGATCGCGCGCTGCGCGCCTCGGACCACGTCGAGCGATCGCTCGAGCTCCTCGCGAGGCGCGGCGGCATTGCGCTCAAGGCCGCGCAGCGCGATCAGCGCGTCGAGCTTGTCGAGCTCCTCGGAGAAGTACTCGAACGGATCGCGATAGGGCGCCTCGCTCGCCGCGCTCACCGGCGCGGGCTCGGTCATCCCCGTTGGAGCGGCTTCGCTCGCTACACTCACGGTGTCACCTCGAAGAACAACGTCTTGCGGAGCAGGCGCGAGACATCGATCCGGAGCTCGTGGAATCCGGTGATGAGGCCGGCGGGCACGGTCACGGTGAACGAATCGCCGGTGATCGGCTGGGCATCGAGCAGCGTGCGGCCGGACATCCGGGCGTAGGCTCGCCAGCCGTCGAGGGCGTGGCCTGTGACGGTGACCACGGTGCCGGGTGGGCCAGAGACCGGGGAGATGGCGGCGATCTCGGGCGGCGCGAACGGCGCGCGGATCTCGGGCACGCCGACCTGGCGCACGCGTCCGGGCATCGGACGTTCGGTGGCCGACGACGGGTCGATCTGCACGACCGTCACCTGGTAGACGACCGCGAGCCGGTAGGGCTGACCGAACGTGTTCCAGAGCGAGCTGAGCTCGTGCAGGTCGGGGTTCTCGAGCACGACGCGGATCTCCTCGCTCGCGGTCTGGAGATCGCCGGAGAGGTAGGTGCCGGGGATGACCGGGAACTGGTGAAACACGCGCATCGCCTCGCCGAGGAGCTCCTGGGCGGTGGTCTCGCCGGTGACCTCGTCGTTCGGCGCCGTGGCGGTCATCAGGTAGGTCAGGTTGAGCGACAGCGGAGGCGCGACCAGGCGCGTGCCATCGCCGGGCTTGACCCGCCAGTCGAGGTTGCGCAGCGTCGCGTTGATCGCGGTCTTGTACAGGAACAGGTTGACGCGTCGGTTGCCGCTGCTCTGGTCGGGCGGTAGCAGGGTGACCGGCACGTCGGGCACGATCGACATCTCGCCGATGAGCAGGTTGCGCAGCGACTCGCTGACCAGGGCGAGGGCGGTGGCGCCGCTCATGGGCGACCCAGCCGAAAGCGCAGCGCACCGGCGCGATGGCGCGCCCACATCGCGTCGCTGGGAGCCTGCGCGGGGCGAGCGGCGACGGGTGGCGCGGGTGGAGTGGGCGGGGTTCGCGGCGCGGCCGGGCGATTCGCGGCCTCGCGCTGGCTCTGGCGCAGCGCAGCGACCTCGCGGGTCAGGTCGAGGACCTCGCTTCGCAACCGCGCATCGGCCGACGACCGAGCTTGCCAGAGCGTGGAGAGCCGGGGCACCGCGGCGAGCGCGTCGAGATCGGACCGAGGCATCGAAGGGCCGGTCGTTCGCAGGCGCGGCAGGGGCGGCTGACGTCCATCCGCGACGCCGCGTGCGTCGGCGCGTTCGAGCACCGGGGCACTCGCGGCGGTGTAGGGCGATGGCGCGATCGCACGCGCGGTCGGTCCTGGGGCCGGGGCTGCTTCGGCGATCGGCGGTGCAGGATCGGCGGTGAGCGTTTGGCGCTCGGCGCTGCGTGACCGTGGATCCATGGCGTGCACGCGTCGGCCGAGGTCCGGCGATCGAGGATTCGCGGTCAGCGAGCGAGGATCGGCGGCCGGCGAACGCGGATCCGCGGTCGGCGAGCGGGGATCGGCGGCCGGCGAACGCGGATCCGTCGTCGCCGATCGGCGATCGGGAGTCGGTGTCCGCGGGTCCGTAGGCGGCATTCGCAGGTCGGCGGTCAGCGTCGAGATCGGCGGTGTCCCCGCGGCTGCAGGGTGACTGCTCGGAGATCGGACGGCGGTGGCCGTCGCGACGGTCCGCGGCGGCGACGGCACCGCGATCGAAGGCATGGCCGAAGCGTCGTCCGCCGGATGCGCAAGCGATCGAGCGTCGCGGAGGTTCAAGCTCGTCCGCGAACGCGCCGCGGCGCTTCGCACAGCGGCGGAAGCGTGTGGCAGCGGCGGCCCCGGCGCCTCGATGTCGATTGCGGACGGCGCATCCGCGATCGCGCGTTCGATCCGGGGGACGGGCCGCGCCGCGCCGGTATCGCTCGTATCGCCGGGTTTGCCGGGTTCGCCGGGTTCGATCGATGCGCTGCGCGTGCGCCGCGCGGGGCCATGATCGGAGAGCGTGCGCTCGGCGGGCACGCTGACCTCCTGCGACATCGCCGGAGCGTTGGCTCCCGGGTGCCGGCTCACCGGAGCGGGGCGGGGCGGCGCCAGGACCACCGGCGCGCCGTGGCGGCCGGCGCGCGCGATCGACTGGACGCCCACAGGGCGGGCCCCGACGAGGTGATGCACGGCGGAGCGATAGCGAAACCGCTTGCAGCCGCCGCGCACCAGCGCTGCGATCAGCCCGGCGCCCGCGATCGGATCAGGGTCCGGCATCGATCGCCTCCATCGTCTCGGCGATCAGGCCGAGGTAGCCTTCGCGCTTGGGCCGGGTCAGCGCGAGGATGTCCTGCTCGCTCCAGTGGTAGTGCAGCGCGAGGTGGTGGACGTCGCGATACAGCTGCTGCGCGCCGCTCACGAGCTCGCCGAAGAAGAAGTCCTGAACGTCAAGCTCGACGGTGACCTCGCAGCCGCACGCGGGGCAGCGCGCGCACACCGCGAGGTCGACCGCGGGCGCCGTCTCGACGAGGAAGCGCTCCGCCGTCAGCAGGTCGCCCGGGGTGAGCGGCTCGGCGAGCTCGCCGTCGACCAGGCAGCGCTGGACCAGGAGCTGCAGCGCCTCCGCGCCCGTGCTGCCGCCGGCGACCGCCTCGCAGATCTCCTCCTGATCGCCGCCGTTGGGCAGACGCAGCATCACCGTCCGCGGGCGCCCGTCGAGCGCCGGCAGCGCGCACGCATACACCGGTCGCTTGTCGGCCAGCGCGCGCACCGGGATGTCGTCGATCGCATAGCTCAGGCTGATCCGCTGCGCGCAGCCCGGTCGGTCGCACCGGCAGCTACCGGTGATCCGCGGGCCGAACGTACGCTGGCGCAGCTCGAGGAGCAGCACCTGGCGATCGGCGACCAGCAGCTCGCGCACCAGCGCCTCGTCGATCCGCTCGATCGCGCCGATCCGGCGGATCGTCCGCGCCAGCACGGTCGTCATCGCCGCGGCCGGCAAGCGGTTCGCGAGCAGTGCTTCCTCGTCGCGGCCAACCAGCGGCGCCAGGTCGACCTCGTCGTGGAGGCGGCCCGCGTCGTCGAAGTAGCCGCCGGGCAGCCGGACTATGAGACTCCGCTCCGCCATCTCCGTACTGCGATCAGGTCTCGGTCGGCTCGGTCACCGACGTGTCGCGCGCCCAGCCTTCGTTCTCGAGCTTGATCCGCTGGATCAGCACGGCATTGCCGCCGGCGTCGAGGTCTGCCAGCGCCTGGTACTCCGACACCCAGCAGCGAAACACGTTGTAGGCCAGGACCTTCACGCCCTGCAGGTTGAACACGTCGATCGTGATGTCCTTGCGGAAGTTCTTGAGCGACATCAGCGCGTCGCCGCCGAAGTTGTTCACCTTGTTCGCCCAGTCCTCGAACGTGGGATCGTGCGTCACGCCGGCGTCGAGCGTGACCGGATCGTAGCTGGTCTTCGCCGGGAACTTGCGCGCGTGGCTGGCATCACCGGAGGAGTGCCAGCTCACGACCTCGACGGTCTTCTTGAGCACACTGCACTTGGAGACGCCCGCGACGTAGACCCCGTCCCACTTGATGCGGAACTTGAAGTTCGTGTACGGGTCGAACCGATCGGAATTGACTTTGAACAATGGCATATATCACCTGGCCCGATCAGGAGGATTGGCCAGCCTTCTGGCTGATCTTCACGATGACGAACTCGGCCGGCTTCAGCGGCGCGAAGCCGACCAGGACGTTGACGATGCCCAGGTCGATGTCGGCCTGCGTCGTGGTCTCGCCGTCGCACTTGACGAAGAACGCCGCCGACGGCGAGCTGCCCTGGAACGCGCCGCGCCGGAACAGCGTCATCATGAAGGCATTGACGTTGAGCCGGATCTGCGACCACAGCCCCTCGTCGTTGGGCTCGAACACCGTCCACTGCAGGCCGTAGTACAGGCTGACCCGCAGCATGATCGCCGTGCGGCGCACCGGGACGTACTTGAACTCGGGGTCGGAGGCGACGGTGCGGCCGCCCCACGACACGATGCCGGCGGTCGCGAACCGGCGAATGCAGTTGACGCCGATCTGGTTGAGCGAACCTTGCTGGACGTCGCTGAGGTCGGTCGCGAGGCCGACCACGCCGCTCAGCGAGGCCTCGGTCCCGGCGGGCGCCTTCCAGACGCCGCGGTTCGCGTCGATCCGCGCGTACAGGCCGGCGATGTACCCGACCGGCGGCAACAGGATCGGCTGGCTCGAGGCGCCCGTCGGATCGAGCGTCTTGACCCACGGGAAGTACAGCGCACCGTACGAGTTGGGCTTGGTGAGCAGGGCGCGGAACTGCTGGGCCTCCGCGACGGTGTCCTCGAAGTCGCGCAGCGCGCCGATGTAGAACATGTCGCGCAGCGGGCGGTTCTCGCAGTACGCCATCCCGAGGCTCATCATCACGTCGGTCGGGAACTCGGGGACGGCGAGCAGGCTGACGTCCGTCTTGTTGTCGAGGCGGTGGAACGCCGCGTCGAAGGCGGTCTCGGTCAGCGCCGCGGTGCCATCGCTACCCAAGGCGACCGCGACCACGGTGGCATCCACCGCGTTGTCGCCGAGCTGCACGGTGGCAGCGAGCGCCGGGCGGCGCACCGCGAGCGCGTCCTCGGAGCTGCCGCCGTGCGCGCCGAGCTTGAGCTGCGGCGCCGCGTTGTTGGCCGACGCGTCCTGGATGGCGACCGACGACGCCGCGCTGGCCACGCCGGCGGCCACGTTGGTGCCGGACTGCATCAGCAGGCGGTCGCCGGTGGGCGTGGTCTCGACCGTACAGGTGAATGCGCTGAACGCCTCGGCGGGCGTGCTGCTCTTCTTCTTGGTCGCGCCGAGCGCGCGCACGCGCGTCGTGATCTCGGTCGCGATCGCCGCGAGATCGGTCGACGGGGCGAGCGCCGCGTCGAGCGTGACCTGCTGGAAGCCATCGCCGTCGAGGCTGATCTGGAACGAGCGCTTGTCGGTGAGCGGCAAGGTCGGGGCGATGCCGCTGCGCGCATTACCGCGCTGCAATGCCACGTTGGCGCTCACCACTTGCGCGGTGATGTAGCCCGAGTTGCGCGCGATCATGGTTTCGATGAAGTTCGCCGCGCTCGCATCGAGGCTGAGGTTGTCGTGGACCTCGAGCGGCGGCTGGTCGGCGAAGTTGGGCGCAATGACATCCGCCTGATCCTGCTTGCGTACGGTGACCTTGACCTCGTTGAACGGATCGACCGATCCGTTCGCGATCTCGAGGAAGATCGTGTTGCCCCACGCGCCCTTGCTCGCGGCGGAGAACTTGACGCCTGCGGTCGCCGGCGACGCGCGGTTGGCGACCGTCGCGCTGGCCAACGCCGCATCGGAGCGCGTCACGCGCAGGATGTACGCCTGGCTGCCTCCATTGTTGAAGAACTGAAAGACGCTGGCCGGCAGGAATGCGTCGGGAATGAAGTTGCCGAACAGCCGCCGGAACTCGGTCCAGCTCGTCACCTTGATCGCGTCGTCGTCGCGGCCCATCTCGGAGAGCCCGACGAACGCCGCGGTCGAGGTCGACGCGGATTCGATGGGCCGGATGCCGCTGGAGACTTCTTCGACATACACGCCCGGATATGTTGGATTCGCCACCTGTCGCTCCTTGGTTGCAGATCGCTACTTGTCGCGGCTCGGCGTCTTCTTGTCCGCGCGCGCCCGGTCGGGTTCACCCGCGTCCTGGACGACGACATCGATCCATGCGCGCTCGCGCAGCTTCGCGATGTCGGGATTGTTCGTCACTTCGTGCTCGGAGATCGCCGCACTCTGGGCCCCTGGTGCCAGGTGGACGGTTTCCCTGCTATTGAGGCTGAAGACGAGAGGTCGCTTCGCGAGGTTGGTGATCGCGACACGCCGTCCGAACGTTGTGCTGCTGGGCATCCGCCCCTCCTCGTGCCGCGCAGAACACCAGCGGCACATTGTCAAAGACGCCCTCGTCAGAATTTATTTCGTATGAATACCTATCCCACACATTGGTTTTTTCACGACTACGCCGCAGTACGAGATACTCATCGATACCACTGCTCCATTCCGCGGCACTCGACCGCGCCCGAAACGCCGGCCCGTTCTCGAGCGCTCGTGTGAGCCACGCGATCTCACGAGGTCAATGGGTATCATTCCGTCGCATGTCGAGCGCGACCGCATCCGACGCTCCCGCTCATCGTCCGCTACTGATCCGCTGCAGCGGCCGCCGCGCTAGCGACGCGCGACCCAGTAACCAGGTCGTCGCTTGTGGTGAGCGATCGCGAGGATGACGACGACATCCTTCTCGACGACATAGCAGACCGAGTACGGATATCCACGGACCCGCCGGCGGCGAATCTCGGTGCGCTGCCAGATCGGCCATGTCTGCGGACGCTCTCGGATCGATTCGACGGCCGCCGCTACGGCATCGGCGAAGCCGCGGGCGGTCTCGGGCGAACGCTTGCGGTACCACAGCGCTGCGGCCCGAGCGTCGAGGCGCGCTTCCGGGTGGAAGCGGACTCTCTTCACGGGCGCTCGGAGATGTCGCGCAGCTCGGCGAGCACCTCGTCGCCATCGACCAGCTTCGCGGTTCCCTCGCGGACCTCACGGAGTCGCTTCTCGAGCTCCGCGGACCAGACACGGTCCCATTCGTCGGGAGAGAGCTCGTCGCCTTCAGGCTCGAGGCTGCGCAGGAGGCTCGCGGCAAGCTTGCTCCGCTCTTCATCAGGGAGCCTGAGGGCTTGGTCGAGCACGGCGTCGAACGCGGTCACTTCAAAACCTTAGCGCATCGAGCTCGCAATTGGCGGGCTTTCGAATCGCAGTGCTTGAGCTTCGCGAGCCAGCGGCGGCGGATGCTCGTGGCTTTGAGCATCCTCGTCAGGACCGCCATGTCACCGCGGCGACGAACACCACACGATGACCGACGAGTGGCTCGGGCGGTCAGCTCTCGATGTCGTAGTCCTTGAGCTTCTTGTAGAGAGTCGAGCGATCGATCTCGAGGATGGCTGCGGCCTGGGCCTTGTTGCCGCCGGTGGCCGCGAGGGCGGCGAGGATGCCTTGCTTCTCGAGCTCGCGCAGCGAGCGCGCGGGCGGTGGGCGCGAGGTGGTGGCGGCGGTGGATGGCGCGAGGGGCGCGGGGGGAAGCGGGTCGATGGTGACGGCGGGGAGGGCGACGCTGTTGGAGCCGAGGGGTGGGGTGGGGGGCGAGGTGCGGAGGCGGGGGGAGGCGCCGCCGGCGAAGAGCTGTGGAGGGAGATCGGCGGCGACGATGTGGTCGCGGTCGCCCAGGACGACGGCGCGCTCGACGGCGTTGCGCAGCTCGCGCACGTTGCCCGGCCACGCGTAACGGGTCATCGCGGCGAGGGCGTCGGGGGCGAAGCCGGAGATGCGGCGCGCGGCCTGGCCGCGGAAGCGCGCGAGGAAGAAGTCGGCCAGGAGGGGGACGTCGTCGAGGCGCTCGCGCAGCGGCGGGACCTCGATGTGGATGACGCTGAGGCGGTAGAAGAGGTCCTCGCGGAAGGTGCCGCGGCGGACCATCTCGGCCAGGTCGCGGTTGCTGGCGGCGACGACGCGGACGTCGACCTCGATCGCCTTCTGGCCGCCCACGCGCTCGAAGCGGCGCTCCTCGAGGACGCGCAGGAACTTGGTCTGGAGGCCGAGCGGGAGCTCGCCGACCTCGTCGAGGAAGAGCGTGCCGCGGTCGGCCATCTCGAATCGGCCCGCCTTCTTTTCGGTGGCACCGGTGAAGGCGCCCTTCTCGTGGCCGAACAGCTCGCTCTCGATGAGGCTCTCGGTGAGGGCGGCGCAGTTGACCGCGACGCACGGGCCGCGGGCGCGCCGCGATGCGCGGTGGATGGCGCGCGCGACCATCTCCTTGCCGGAGCCGGATTCGCCGCCGAGAAGGACGGTCGCGTCGCTCGGTGCGACGCGCCCGACGAAGGCGATGACGCGCTGGGCGGCGGCCGAGCGGCCGATCAGGTCGGCGTCGGCGAGTGGGCCGTTGAGCTGCTCCTCGAGGGCGTCGGCGCGGCGCACGGCCTGATCGCGCGCGTCGGCGGCGACCCACGCGGCGCTGGTGAGGTGCGCGAGGCAGCCGGCGGCGAGGGTGTCGATCGGATCCCAGGGCTTGCCCTTGCGGTCGACCCAGAGGATGCCGAGGACGTCGTCGCCCGCGCCGTGGACGGGGGCGGCGATCAGGGCGCGCCCGCCGGTCTCGGCGGTCACGACCTGGCGGCCGTTGACGACCTTGTCGACGAGGTCGGACGGCGCCTGGAGCTGGGTCGGCTCGGCGGTGGCGATCGCGGCGGCGAGCGGGGCCACGCGGCCGCGCGCGGCTTGCGCAACCGACAGCACGAACGCGCGCTGGGCGCCGAGCGCGCCGAGCGCGGCATCGCAGGCGGCGCGCGCGACGGCCTCGCGCCCGGCGGCGGCCTCGCTGCGCAGGCGATCGCCGAGGTCGGCAAGCGCGGCGAGGTGGCGATGCGCGCGGTGATCGCCGGTATCGGTCTTGGTGAGCGCGGCGAGCTGGCGGCTGCCGACCTCCATCGTGAGGTGGCTCGAGGCGCGCGTGACCGCGACGCCGTCGACCGGCAGGAACACGAGCTTGGTGGCGCCGATCACGATCTCGTCGCTGGCCTCGAGCACGTGCAGCGCCGTGGGCTTGCCGTTGATCAGGGTCCGCGCCTTGTCGTCGACCCAGCACAGTGCGCCGTCGCGCAGCTCGATCATGCCGTGCTGGCGCGACACCGTCGGATCGGTGAGCTGGACCAGGCTGCCGTCGCCGCGTCCGACCACGCCACCGCGCAGCGGCAGCTCGAACTCGCGGCCGGCGTCCGGTCCATCGATCACGACCAGGCGGGCCAGTGACATGCCGCCATCTTACCCGTGTAGTAGCCTTCGATGCATGACCCGCATCGTGATCGCACTCGCACTTCTCGCTTCGTGCGCCAGCGCCGCCAAGCGCGAATCCACGACCGGCGGCGAGAGCGTTCCCGTGGTGATTGCCAAGAAGGTGGCGGTGTCGTGGGGGATCACCAAGGTCGGTGAGATGGCCGATATCTTCCTGGCCACGACCGACGAGACCGGCAAGCAGGTGAGCCATTCGCTCGGGCGCTACAAGGGCGAGTGTGCGGTGATCGCGCCGCCCAAGGAGATGAACGCGCTGAGCGGCGTCGCCTGCCGCACGGGCGGCACCGGGACCGAGCTGCACGCGGTGGTGCAAAACGGCGAGGATGTCGTGGTCCTCAAGATGGGGATCGACGAGGGCGTCAAGCCCGACCCGATGGCGCGCGAGGAGGTCATCCGGGTGAGCGTGCCGCGCGGCGCCAAGATCGAGGCCGGCACGTAAGCGTCCTGGCGGCAGCCGGCGGGGTGGCCGTATGCTCGGGGCGAGGTGGTCATGTCGTATTTGCCGTCGCACGAAGTCTGGCGCCACACGCTCGGGGACCTGCTGCGCCGCACGGCGGGGCGATTGCCCGGGAAGACCGCCGTCATCTGCGGCGAGGTGACGTGGACGTACGCCGAGCTCGATCGGATCGTGAACCGGTTTGCCAACGGGCTGGCTGCGCTCGGGGTGGTGCCCGGCGAACGGGTGGCGATCGTGTCGCGCAATTCACACGCGTTCGTGGCGCTGCGGTTCGCGCTGGCGCGGCTCGGGGCGGTGCTGGTGCCGATCAACTTCATGCTCAATGCCGACGAGGTGGCGTACGTGCTGCGCCACGCCGGCGCGCGGCTGCTCGCGGTGGGGCCGGACTTCGTCGAGCTGGCGAGCGCGGCGGTCGGCCGCGACACGG
>DATIPJ010000525.1:0-5345 GCA_035472155.1 Kofleriaceae bacterium | reverse complement strand
ACGCGCGCCACCCCGAGTTCATCGAGCCGGAGACGCGCCGCAACGAGGTGCTCTCGTTCGTGCGCGGCGGCCTCGACGATCTGAGCGTGTCGCGCACGAGCTTCTCGTGGGGCATCCCGGTGCCCGAGCCCGACCCCGACGGCCTTTCGCACGTGATCTACGTCTGGATGGACGCGCTGACCAACTACCTTTCGGACCTGTGCCCGCCCGACGGCACGATCGGCGGGCGCGACGTCGAGCGGTACTTTCCGTCGACGATCCACCTGATCGGCAAGGACATCCTGCGGTTCCACAGCGTGTACTGGCCGGCGTTCCTGATGTCGGCGAAGCTGCCGCTGCCCAAGGGCATCTTCGCGCACGGCTGGTGGACGGTGCGCGGCGAGAAGATCTCCAAGTCGATGCCGGCCACGCGCATCGATCCGATCAAGCTGGCCGATGCGCTCGGCACCGGCTCGCCGGCGGGCCGCGCGATCGGCGTCGATGCGATGCGCTATTACCTGCTGCGCGAGATGCCGCTCGGCAACGACGGCGACTTCACGTTCGAGTCGCTGTTCGGCCGGTTCAACGCCGAGCTCGCCAACGACCTCGGCAACCTGATCAACCGCAGCCTCACGCTGATCGTGAAGCTGTCGGCCGATACCGCACCGGTGCGCGACGATGCGCTGTACGCCGCGGGCGAGAATCCGCACTGGCAGCTCGAGCAGCACGCCGCCGAGGTGTGCAAGCAAGCCGCCGCGCAGCTCGATCTGATCGCCCCGTCGCGCGCGCTCGAGACGGTGTGGCGGTTCATCGCGGTCGCCAACCGGTACATCGACCAGACCCAGCCGTGGGCGATGGCGCGCACCAAGGACAAGACGCTCGGCCACACGCTGTGGTGCCTGCAGGCGAGCCTGTGGGTGATCGCGCGGCTGATCGCGCCCGTGCTGCCGGCGACGGCGCGCGAGCTGCGGCGCTGGATCGCCGACGGCGACGACTCGATGACCTGGCCCGAGCCGGTCGAGGGCCGCGTGCTGCCGCTCGCGCCGGCGAGCCTCAAGGCGAGCACGCCCTCACCGCTGTTCCCGCGGCTCGACGACAAGCTGCAGCAGGCGATCCTCGACAAGATTGTCCCGCCCGACGTCGCGGCCAAGCCCGCGACCCCCGCGACCCCCGCTGCGCAGGCTGCACCGCCGGCCGCCGGCGCCGCGCCCGAGCCGCGGGGCGAGCCGCTCGCGCCGATCAAGATCGACGACTTCAGCAAGGTCGAATTGCGCGTCGGGACGGTGCTGTCCGCTACCGCTGTACCGAAGGCCAAGAAGCTGCTGCACCTGTCCGTCGATCTCGGAGAACCGGCGCCGCGATCGATCGTCGCCGGCATCGCCGAGGCGTACGCGCCCGAGCAGATCGTCGGCAAGCAGGTCATCGTCGTCGCGAACCTCGAACCCGCGACAATCCGAGGCGTTTCGTCGCAGGGCATGATCCTCGCCGCCGGCGACGCCCGGATCCTCGGACTTTCCGCGCTCGATTGCGACGTGCCTCCCGGAACGCGGGTACGATAGCGCTAGCATGTCGGAGCTTCGCCGCGCTGCACGCCTGGTGATCAATGCGCCCGCGATCGTCGAGTCGATCGGCCAGGGTCCGATGCAGTTGCACCCTAACCTCGCGGCGGTGTTTCGCCGCGTGGTCGCCGATTCGTCGACGCTCGGCCAGCGGTTCCCCGCCGTGGTCCGGGACCTGTCGACCAACGGCGCATTCATCTCGGGCGTGCCGCTGCCGCTGCTCGCGCGGGTCGCGGTGAAGTTCGAGATCAAGAGCATCGGCCCGGTCGATGCGATCGGCTGGGTGCTGTGGCAGCGCGCGTCGGACTGCGACCTGCCCACGCCGACGGGCGTGGTGACCCTGCCCAAGGGGTTCGGCGTGCTGTTCGAGTCGATTCCCCTCGAAGTGCGGTCGGCGATCGCCGCGCTCGTTGCACGATCGTGAGCGCGCAGATGTTCCGGTTCCGTCCGCGCTACCGCGGCCTGGCGTTGGGCTCGATGGGGTTCGGCGGATCGATCGCCGCGGTCGCCGCGGTGCTCGGGTTCGCCACCGTGCCGCTGGTGACCGGCGCGCTCGGTCTCGCGCTCGGCGCGGCGTACCTGGCGTCGCCGACCTGGCGGATCGCGGTGACCGTCGACGACGACGCGCTCACCGTCGGCTCGCCCGGCAAGCAGCGGTTCCGCCTGGCGTGGGCCGACGTCGTGCGCGTGGTGTCCTCGCCGTCGACGTCGACCTGCTTTGTCGACGGTGGCGCCCCCGAGCGCAGCCTGCTGGTCCCCGGCGACGGCGCCCCGGCGCCCTACGACATCGCCGACCGCCAGACGCTCTATCAGGCGATCCTCGCCCGTGTGCCCGCCGACAAGGTGCAGACCGTGTTGTCGCTCGACAAGGCGTGAAATACTGGGGCATGTTTCAACCGGGGCGCGGCAAGTTTGCTTCGGGCCTGATCGCCGATCCGGCCGCGATCACCGTGCTCGCCTCCCCGGTGCGCCAGGAGCTGATGGATACCGTCGAGGCGCTCGGCGGCGTGGCCACGATCTCCGAGCTCGCCGAGCAGCTCGGCCGCCCCGCCGACGGGCTGTACTACCACGTCGAGATCCTGCGCCGCGCCGGCCTGCTCGTCGCCGCCACCGACCGCCGGAGCCGCGCGGGGCGCAACGAGCGACGCTATCGCACGCCGACGCGCGGCAGCACCAAGCTCGCCCTGGTCTATCAGCCGCGCGATCCGCGCAACGCGACCGCCGTGCGCGGCGTGGTCGGCGGCATGCTGCGCATCGCGCGCCGCGACTTCGACCGCGCGCTCGCTGGCGACGTCGCGGTCAAAGGCCCGCGCCGCGAGCTGTGGGCCGGCCGCGGCACCGGCTGGGTCAGCGACACCGAGCTCGCCGAGATCAACCGCCTGCTGATCCAGCTCAGCAGCCACCTGCGGCGGCCGCGCGGCGGACCGCGCCAGCGCCTGGTCAGCGTGTGCTTCGTGCTCGCGCCGATGGTCGTACGGCCCAAGCGCCGCGCGACGTCCGCGCGCCCGCCATCTCACGGCCGACCCGCGCGCCGCGCGACCGCGACCGGCAGCAGCCGCCGCCGATGAGCCGATCCGGGTGCGCGCCCCGGCCGATCTGCTACGGTCCTCGCCCGTGTCGTTCCTGTTCCCGAGCTCGACGATCACGCTCGACGCCGCGCTGCGCGACCTCGCGCAGGGAAGCCCCAAGGCGCGCACCGCGGCGGCGCACGCGCTCGGCGATGTCTCGGAGCCGACCGAGAAACGGCGCGCGGTCGATGCGCTGATCCGCGCGATGGACGACGATCGCCCCGAGGTCCGGAGCGAGGCCTGCGCGTCGCTCGGCGAGCTCGGCGACCCCTCGGCGCTCGCGATGCTGATCCGGCGGCTCGACGACGGCGCGCCGCAGGTGCGGCAGAACGCGGCGATCGCGCTCGGGACGCTCGCCCACCCCGATGGCTTCGCCCCGCTCGCCGAGGCGCTGCGCACCGGGCCCGCAGACCTGCGGTTTCAGGCGGCGACCTCGCTCGCCGAGATCGCAAGCCACGGCTCTGCCGGGGCGCGCAGCGCTCCCGAAGGGAGTGCGGAGTCGATCGACGCGGCGCGCGCGTTCGAGCCGCTGGCCGCTGCGCTCGACGACACCGATCCCCAGGTCGTGGCTGCCGCCGCGCTGGCGCTGGGCGCGATCGGCGATCCGCGCGCGGTCCCGCTGCTCGTCGAGCGGCTCGACCACCGCGAGGCGGCGACCCGCTTCGACGTCGGGTACGCCCTCGCCGACCTCGGCGATCCGCGCGGCCGCGAGGTCCTGGTCGCGGGCCTGTCCGACCTCGAGCGCGCGTGGGATGCGGTCGCCGCGCTGACCCGGCTGGGCACGCCCGACGACGCCGAGGCGCTCGGCCGCGCGCTGCTCGCCAAGCACACGCCGCCCGAAGCGACCGTGCTCGCCGCCGGGGCGCTGCTCAAGATCGCACCGGGAAGCGCGCACCACGACGCCGCGCGCCGCGTCCTGCTCGCCGCGCTCGGCGCGCGCAAGACCCACGTGCGCGGCATCGCCGTCGAGCAGCTCGGCGAGGTCGGCGGCGCCTGGGCGACCGCGCCGCTCGAGAAGCTCGCCCGGAGCGGCAAGGGCGCGGACCTGCTCGAGGCGATCGCTGCGGCGCTGCGCGCGATCAAGGCCCGCGGCCTGGCGGCCGGGCCGGAGGCGTCCCGATGATGCTCACCGATTCGCACGCCCACGTCGACGGCGCCGAGTTCGACGCCGACCGCGACGAGGTCCTCGCGCGCGCCCGTGCGGCCGGGGTCGAGCGCATCGTCGTGATCGGCGCGGTCGGTGAGCCGTCGAGCGCCGAGCGCGCGGTCGCTCTCGCCGAGCGAGACCCTGCGATCTGGGCCACCGTGGCGACCCATCCGCACGACGTCGCGAAGATGACGCCCGACTGGTGGGCGGTGCACGAGCGGCTCGCGCGCCATCCGCGCGTGGTGGCGATCGGCGAGACCGGCCTCGACTACTACTACGACCACTCGCCGCGCGATCAGCAGCAGAGCGCGTTCGCCCGGTTCATCGAGCTCGCCCACGCGGTCGGAAAGCCCGTGGTCTGCCACATCCGCGATGCGCACGAGGACGCGCGCGCGATCCTGACCGCCGGCCGCGTCACCGACTGCGTCATCCACTGCTTCACCGGCACGCCCGACGACGCCCGCGCCTACGCCGCGCTCGGCTACTACATCTCGTTCTCGGGCATCGTCACCTACAAGAACGCCCAGGACCTGCGCGATGCCGTGCCGCTGGTGCCGCTCGAGCGCCTCCTGATCGAGACCGACTGCCCGTACCTGGCGCCCGTGCCCCGGCGCGGAAAGCGCAACGAGCCCGGGTTTTTGCCTCACACCGCCGAGGTGGTGGCCCGCTGCGCAGGCATCAATTTCGAGGACTTGGCCGCCGCCACGACCGCCAATGCCGCCCGGGTGTTCGGTCTACCGCCGCCTTGACGCACGGGCCCATGGCAGGTATAGATTCCGCCTTCGTTTCGGTGGTCTATCCATCGTTCGGCACATCGTTCGGCACACCGTTCGGCACCCTGTTTCTCTTGTTCGGGAGCTCTCGCTCATGACGCTCAAGATCGGCCTGCTCGGCAAAAAGATCGGAATGACCCACGTGTACGCGGACGATGGCGAGGCCATCCCGGTGACCGTGATCCAGGCCGGTCCGTGCCACGTCGTCGGCACGCGCACCCAGGAGCGCGATGGCTACACCGCCGTCGTGCTCGGCTTCGACGAGAAGCCCATCCGCCTCGCCAACAAGCCCGAGCTGGGCGCGATGAAGGACAGCGGC
>DATIPJ010000524.1:0-5515 GCA_035472155.1 Kofleriaceae bacterium | reverse complement strand
TCGGCCTCGCGGTCACCGCGGGCGTCGAGTTCCGGCTGCGATGACGCGCGACGCGGACCGCGCGACGACCCGGCGGACGCGGGCGATCGTGGTCGCTGCGCTCGCTGCGCTGGCCGTGGCCGCCGGCGCCGCGATCGCGTTGCGCGCGATGCGCCCGGGCGCCCGCGAGCTGCGCTCGACGACGACGCTCGCCATCCGGGTCACCGACCGCGGCACGCCGGTCGCGGCGCGCGTGCTGCTGCTCGATGCGCGCGGTGCGCCGCTGCACATGGGCAACCTCGACCTCTACGCCCGCCGCCAGGGCGCGTCGGCGTGCGCGATCGCCCCCGGTGTCGTCGGCTCGTGGGACGGCCTCATCCTGGGCTACGGTGTGGCCGAGGTCCCGGTCGGCACCGACCGCTGCGTGCCCTCGCCGGCGATCCCCTACGGCCGCTACAAGGTCGTCGCGTGGCGCGGCATCGAGTACGAGCGCTTCGAGGGCGAGGTCGACCTCCCGGCGGGCCGCGGCCGGGTCGAGCTGGCGATCCCGCTCGAGCGCGCGTGGACGCCGCAGGGCGTGCTCGCGGCCGATCTGCACGTGCATGCGTTCGCATCCAACGACTCGACGTTGCCCAACCCGCAGCGCGTGATCGCCCAGGCCGCCGCGGGCGTGCAGGTCGTGGGGCTCTCGGATCACAACGCCAGCGGCGACCTCGACGTCGAGATCGCCGAGCTTCACCTCGACGGCGTCATCGCCTCGATCGCCGCGAACGAGCTCACCACCGACGCGCTGCACGTCGGCGTGTACCCGGTGCCCGTCGTGCGCAGCGCACCGCGCGGCGGCGCACCGCCCGGCGCGACGATCGCGCACGCCGACGCACAGCAGGTGTTCGCGCTCGCCCATGCGATGCCGGGCAATCCGATCGTGCAGCTCAATCATCCGCGGTTCCGCGTCACCGCGCTGTTCGACGGCGCCCACTGGGATGGCGTGGCGTGGCCGCCGCCCTTCCCGCTCGCGTTCGACGCCGTCGAGGTCCTCGCCGGCTACACCGCCTTCAACGCGCCCGGCGACCGCCGGTTCGACGAGGGCGTGCGCGATTTCTATACCCTCGTCGACCACGGCCACCTGATCGCTCCGCTCGGCAACAGCGACACCCACGATCTGAACTGGGTGCTCGACGGCACGACCCGCAGCTACGTCTACGTCGACGACCCGCGCACCTCGCCGTTCGACGAGGCCGGCTTCATCGCCGCGATCCGCGCGCGCCGCGTCGTCGCCACCAGCGGCCCCTGGCTCGACATCGAGGCCGCGGCCGCCCAGGGCGCGACGCCCACCGTGGGCCCGGGCCAATCGCTCCGCGCCTCGCACAGCGCATGGCTCGACATCACGCTGGCGCAGGCGCGCTTCGTGCGCACGGAGCGCATCCGCATCACCGTCGGCACACCCTCCGGCCCCGCGCTCGCCACGGCGATCGACGTCCCCGCCGGCGCGCGCAGCTTTCACTGGGCGGGCGCGGTCCCCCTCGGCGACACCGACACCTGGATCGGCGTCACCGCCGACGGCGACACACCGCTCCCCCTCGAGCAGACCGGCACCTACCAGAAGGACCGCTGGAATCGTCCCGGCGTCACGCCGTTCGCGATCGCCAGCCCGATCCTCGTCGACGTCGACGGCGACGGCCGCTGGAAGCGCGGCGACGCCGACCTCGCCCTCCCCGCCGCCGGCCGGTAGGCCCGCGCACGCGGCCGGGCTCGATTCCTCTACTTCGTCACGCCGCGCGGCAGCAGGAGCCAGTAGCGCCCCGGGCCGCCCATGCGACCGCCGCGCTCGGCGGCCTGGGCGTCGTCGCCCCAGTAGATGTCGCCGCGCACGGCGCCCAGGATCCCGGCGCCGGTGTCCTGGGCGATCAGCAGGTGGTGCCAGAGCTCGGTCACGCCCTTCTTGCCCGGGACCGGCGCATGCGCCTCGACCCAGATCGGCGTCGACATCGCGATGAACGCGCGGTCGACCGCCATCGAGCGCTGCGCCATCAAGATCGTGCGCTGCGAGCCGACCGCGCCCGGCACCTTCGACGCCATGAAGAACACGTACGACGCATCCTGATCGGCGATCTCGTCGAACCGCCCCGGGTTGTCGTGAAACCACTGGCGGATGCCCTGCATCGTGCCCTCGCCGGGCTTGAGGAATCCGCCGTTGCGCAGCACGCCGCCGACGCCGCGGTACGCGCGCCCGTTCTTGCCGGCGAACTCGAGCCACACCGTCGAGCCGTCGTCGAGCGTGGCCTTCGCAGAGCCCTCGATCTGCGCGAACAGCAGGTCGACCGGGTCGTCGACGTACATCAGCTCGAGGCGACGGCCGGCGAGCACGCCCCTGCGGATCTCGTCGCGCGCGTAATACGGCACGAGCACCCCGTGCTCCATGCGGCCCCAGATCCGTCGCCCGTGGCCATCCTTGATGAAGCTCGACAGATCGACCATCACCAGGTCATCGGGCCGCCCGAGCACGGGCGTCTGGAACCTGCCGTGGCGCGTCCGCGAGGCATGGACCTCCGCGACGTAGTACCCGGTCAGCTTCCCCGTCGTGCCGCCTGTGCCGGCGGCTTCATACGGCACGAACTCCGCCTCGAACATCTTGCGCGCGGCGCCATCGTCGCCGGCCTTGACCCTCGCCGCTGCCGCGCAGGCCCGCCGCCAGTTGCGCGCCTTGCCGCCATGTCCATCGTGACCGACGGGCGCATCGTCGCGCAGCGCCGCTAGCTTCTCGCACGACCGCAGAAACGACGTCACCGCCTCCGCGAGCGAATCATCGGCCCATCCGGGCAGATCCGCGAATGCGATCTTCGTCAGCGTCAGCGCGTCCTGCGGCGCGGTCGAGCCCTCGACGGTCGCCGTCTCCTCCGTGCACGGCCCGCTCGACGCCACCGCCTCACCACCCGCGCCCGCCTCCCCGGCGCCCGTGCCTCCCGCCGCGTCGGCGCCGGCCAGTCCTGCGCCTGCATCCGCAAGCTCCGCGACCTGCCTCGCATCGACCGTCGCCCGCTCCGCCCCGGGCGAGGCGAGCGGCCCACTGGGCGCCTCTGGCCCCCGGCATCCGGCCGCGATCGACGCGGAGCACAACACGATGACCACGCACGAAAGGAGCTGCGTCATGGCGGGCACAGCGGGAACGCGCGAGATCCTCTCCACATTCGCGACCCGATCAGCGTACGGCGAACCAGCGCCGCTGCGCGATGGGCGGCGCAGCTGCGGATTTCACAGAGCGCGGGAGTGGGCCGGACAAGCAAGCTCGTACCTACCGTGCGAATCTGCTTCGATTTTTTCGGAGGCGCGCGGCGTGGGCCATCGCTTGGTCCGTCCGGACTTGACACTCCCCGACTGCACCCGCTATCTAACCCGCCCGCACTGGGTCCGTAGCTCAGATGGATAGAGCGCCGGGCTTCGAACCCGTAGGTCGGGCGTTCAAGTCGCCCCGGACTCACTGAAAATCGAATCGACAGCAGTAACCGGGGGCATAGCTCAATGGTAGAGCATCGGACTCTTAATCCGCTGGTTGAAGGTTCGAGTCCTTCTGCCCTCACGAACACACCCGGCCGAATCGGCCCGCCGAGACGCCCACGAGGGGTGGCTCAGGTGTAGAGCGTGCCGTCCTCGCAGAAGCACAGGTCGTTGCCCCATGGGTCGACCACGTAGAACGAGCGCTCGCCCCACGGGCGTTTGATGACCTCGCCGGCCGGCTGGCCGTGCACCTGGTAGGGCGCGAGCACGCCGAGCCGGGACGCGCGCGCGTGGACCGCGTCGACGTCGTGCACCGCGAAGTACAGGGACTTCGGGCCCGGCGTCGGCGGGATGCCGCCGCGCGAGACGTCGAGCACGGCGAGGATCACGCCGCCGCAGTCGTAGTAGTGGCGCGCGCCGGGATGGCGCTTGCCCGGCGTGGCGAGCAGCTCGCTGTAGAGCTGAGTGGCCTGGTCGAGGTTCGAAACCTCGAGGGTGACGCGGAACAACCTGAGAGCTTCTGTCATCGGGAGCGTCCTTTCGCGAGGGGGCGGCGGAGAACCGAGCGCGGGCCCGACGACTGCCAGGTCCGCTGGGGCGTTGGGGGATCGAGCATGGCGAGCCAGCCTCCGACGACGCGGCGGAGGCGATCGCGCTCGAGGCAGTACACGCTGCTGCGCCCGGTGCGGCGCACGGTGACGAGCCCCGCGGCCTCGAGGACCCGTAGATGGCGGGTCGTCGTCGGCCAGCTGTGCGCGAAGCGCCTGGCGAGATAGCCCGAGGGCAGCTCGCCGCCGAGGTGCGAAAGCAGCTGGATGATGTGGCGCCGCACCTCGTGCGACAGCGCCGCGAACACGGCTTCGATCTCGGCGAGGCTGGGCGCCATCGGGATGTCCGGCGGCTCGGAGCGCGACACGGCCTATTGTTAGCCCTTTGGCTAACAATTAGCAAGGGCGCTAATCATCGTCGAGGGTCGCCACGGGCGATCCGCCGCTCGGCGTCCCCGACCAGTCGCTGCAGCGCAGCGTGGTCGAACAGGCGGCCGTCGAGGATCACGCTGTCGATCGCCTCGATGTTCTTGATGTCGGCGAGTGGATCGGCCGACAGCACGACCAGGTCGGCAAGCTTGCCGGCCTCGATCGTACCGAGGTCGGCCTCGAGCCCGAAGTGCTTGGCCGGCAGGATCGTCGCCCCGATGATCGCGTCGATCGGGCGCAGGCCGAGCCGGGTCACGAACAGCTTCATCTCCTGGTGCACGGCGGCGCCGGGATAGACCATCGTGGTGCCGGTGTCGGTGCCGACGAGCAGGCCGACGCCGCGGTCGTGGAGATCGCGGAGCTCGCGGTAGTCGTCGTCGAGCGCCTTGACCCACGCGGCGTGGCTCGCGGGACCCGAGCCCCGCCACTTCTTCCTGTCGGCGAACCCCGAGATCCAGTTGCGGCGGAGCGCGGCCGATACCGTCCGCTCGCGCGGGTCGGTGGTGCCGCGGGTGTCGTCGAGGACGGCCTGGATCGTCGGGTACGGTGCCAGGAACGGCTGCCACGCGACCAGGGTCGGGGTCACCAGCGAGCCGCTGCGGCGAAACGCGTCGGCGATCCGGTGCTGCGCGACGGTGGACAGCGTGGTCCACGGCCACGGATAGAAGCCGTGCTCGAAGCTGGCCTGGCCCGCGGCCGACGCCGCGAGCGGATCGACGCCGGCCGGCGAGTGACCCACCAGGGGCAGGTGATGGCGACGGGCGGCCGCCGCGAGCGCGCGGTAGGTCGGCGCGTCCGCGATCGAGCGGATCTTGATGCAGTCGACGCCGAGCCCGGCGAGCCGGTCCACGGTGGCGTCGGCCGCCGCGGGGTCGGCCACGACCCAGTGGTCGGCGCGGCCCGGGACCAGCGCGTCGCGGTTGCCTTCGAGCATCGGCCCGCAGAACCGGATGCGCGGACCGACGAGCTGCCCGGTGGCGATCGCGGCGCGCCAGTCGCGCAGGCGCACGACATCGCCCCCCATGTCGCGGACCGAGGTGACGCCATGCGCGACCAGCACGCCG
>DATIPJ010000523.1:0-6731 GCA_035472155.1 Kofleriaceae bacterium | reverse complement strand
CGCGCTCGGAACGTTGGTCACGAAGCCCAGCGTCACCACCTCGCGGACCCAGCGCAGCTCGAGCGCATAGCGCCCGCCGCCGACCGTGAAGATGATGACGTTGCGCAGCTCGGCCATCCGGCGAGCATACCGTGCGAATCGTCACCCCGAGCGGCAGGTCGTCTCGGCGCTAAACGATTCGCCTCGGCGCCGGGTACTTCTATAATGCAGCGAATGAAAGCAGTCCTCGTTGTTCTGATCGCGCTGGCTGCTTGCAAGTCGGACACGGCGGAGGCGCCAGACGGAGGCGCCGCCGACCCCGTCGATGGGGCGACCGTCGACGGCTGGACGCCGCTGCTCGGGCGCAGCTGGACACTCGCCCCCGGGGCGACCAACACGTACAAGTGCACGCGCATCAAGGTCGTCAACGACATGTGGATCGCTGGCTTCCGCGCTGCATCACCGCTGGGCACGCATCACTCGGTGCTCACGATCTCGACGAACAGCTTCCAGACCGGGGACTACGACTGCGGCGCGGCCAGCCTCGACACCCAGATGCTGTACGCCGCGGGCGTGGGCACTGACGACCTGCTGTTTCCGCCCGGCGTGGCGATGCACCTGCCGGCCGGCACGTACATCAACCTCAACCTCCATCTGTTCAACGCCACCGACAACCCGCTCGCCGACACGTCGGGCGTGCTGGTCAAGGTCGTCGCGCCGACCGATGTCGAGCACGAGGCCGACATGATGTTCTCCGGCACCTTCAGCATCTCGATCGACAACGACGGCCTGCCGCACACCGCCGGAGGTGGCTGCACCGCGTCCAGCGACTGGCACCTCTTCACGCTGTGGCCGCACATGCACCAGACCGCGGTGCATCAGACCTGGAGCTACACGCATGCGAGCGTGACGACGAGCTTGATCGACGACGACTTCCTGTTCGAGGAGCAGCGCAACTACCCGATCACCGACACGCTGATCCACAAGGGCGACCGGATCCAGACCGTCTGCACCTACGTCAACAACACCAAGAGCGTGATGACGTGGGGCGATGGCTCCGACAAGGAGATGTGCTTCACCGGGATGTACAAGTATCCGGCGGGCGGCGGTCTGTTCCAGTGCGTGGGCGGCTCGCAGCCGTCGCCGTCGTCGCCGTGACCCTACGCCGCGGGCAACAGGATCGAGAACCGCGCGCCGGCGCTGCACGGCTGTAGCTCGAGCCTGCCGCCGAAGCTCGCCACGTACTCGCGCGACAGCGCCAGGCCGAGGCCGGAGCCCTTGCCGGTCGGCCCGGTGGTGACGAATGGCTCGAACAGCTCGGCCGCGACCTCGGCGGAGATGCCCGGGCCGTTGTCCTGCACGACGATCTGGATCGCGTGATCGCTGCGCGCAGCGGCGACCATCACCCAGGGCTTGGCCGTGCGCGCGTCGACCATCGCATCGGCGGAGCTGACCAGGAGGTTGAGCAGCACCTGAGAGAGCTTGCGCCGGTTGACCGTGACCTCGGGCAGGTCGCGCTCCGACGACAGGCGGACCTCGATCGCCTTGCCGAGCTTGAACGATGCCAGGCGGAGCGCATCGCCGATCACCTCGTCGATGTGGCACGGCACGAGCTGCTCGGAGCCGCCGCTCGCGAACACCTTCAGGTCCTTGACGATCTGCGCCATGCGGCCGATGCCCTCGCGCAGATCGCCGATCAGCCGCTGGGTCTGTGGCGCGGTGAGCCCATCGCACACCAGCGCAGGCTCGTCGGCGAGGAGGTCGATGTTGGCGCTGACCGCCGCGAGCGGGTTGTTGATCTCGTGGGCGACGCCGGCGGCAAGCTGGCCCAGCGACGCCAGGCGCTCGGTCTGGGCGCGCCGATGCTCGCTGAGGGCGAGCTGCTCGAGCGCGTCGGTGCGGGCCAGCTGGGTCGCCAGCCCGCCCATCCGCACGCGGCGAAACGAGAACGCGCCGATCAGGACCACCACGCCCGTCACCGCCGTGGTCGACAGGCTGTCGACCGCGGCCGACATCGACACGTCGCCCAGCCAGGACAGCGCAGCCACCGCCGACAGCGCCGCGAACACCGAGGTCGCGTTGGCCACCACTTCGTCCTGGAACAGCGCCATCAGGATGAGCGGAATCAGCGCGATGTACTGGAAGTCGGGGCTCGAGACCCCGCCGTTGAGCCACACCGTGGCGGCGAACAGCCAGCACGACAGCAGCGCCGCGAGCGGCAAGAGAAACGCGTAGCGCCGGTGCGACGCACACGGCAACGCGAGCGCGATCACCGCCATCGACCCGCACCACACCGCGCGCACGCCGAGCAGCGAGCCGTCGAACGGGCGGTACAGGGGCTCGGCCGCCGACCCGAGGAACATCACCCCCGACGCGAGCAACAGCGACGCACGGCGCTCCTTGCGCGCCGCCGGACCGCGCAGCGCTTCCTGCTTACGTGTTGGCGTCACCGACCAGCGAGTGAATCGGTCAAGGCCGAGCAAAATGCATGTGCCGCGCGCGAGGCCGGGCAGATTTGGTCTGCGGTGTGGGTTGTGCGCCCACCGCGCGCCGATCAGATCTCGGTGTTCGTCTGTCGGGACAGGGTGCGCTCGACGTCGGGACCGCCCGTTCCGCGCGACGCCCCTGCGACCGCGCGCGGTCGACCGGGCGGCACCGCCGGCAGCGACGGTTTCGCGCTGTCAGTGAATCGCCCGCCACCGCTGGGCGTTTGTCGGCGAGGATGATGCGTGGGTCGACGGCTGACGGAAGCGATCGCGGCGCTGGTGCTGGCGGGCACCGCCTGCGGCGACAACTTCGACGATCCGTTCATCGGCCTGGTCCGCGTGTCGGGGGCGAGCCCGTTCTCGGGCAGCTGCAACGGCGCGCAGGCCGGCAACAACTTCTCGGGCATGGAGGTCGAGCCGTCGGTCGCGGCGGATCCGACCAACCCCTCGCACCTCGTCGGGGCCTGGCAGCAGGATCGCTGGTCGAACGGCGGCGCCAGCGGCATCCGCACGGCGGTCTCGCTCGATAGCGGCGCGAGCTGGACGGTGAGCACGCCCAGGTTCGGGCGCTGCGGCGGTGGCGACGTCGATAACGGCGGAGGCTACGACCGCGCGAGCGATCCGTGGGTGACGTTCGCCGCCGACGGCACGCCGTTCGTGATCGGCCTGGTGTTCGATACCTCGACGACGCGCAATGCGATCGTCGCGAGCCGATCGATCGACGGCGGCATGACGTGGACCGATCCGACGGTGCTGCGCGCCGACACCGATCCGGACGCATTCAACGACAAGGAGTCGATCACCGCCGATCCGGTCGACCCCGGCCGCGTCTACGCGATCTGGGACCGCGTGACCGGAACGACCCAGCCCAACCTGCCGATCGGCACCGGCCCGGCGTGGTTCGCGCGCACCACCGACGGCGCGTGGGAGACCGCGCGCCCGATCTACGACCCGGGGCGCGATGCGCAGACCATCGGCAACGTGATCGCCGTGCTGCCCGACGGCACGCTGATCGACGTGTTCGACCTCATCACGCAGGCGAGCAGCGACGCGCCGGTCTACACGCTCGCCGTCATCCGCTCGGTCGACAAGGGCCAGACCTGGTCCGATCCGGTCCAGATCGGGCCGATGCGCCTGCTCGGCGTGCAGGACCCGGAGAACAGCGAGTTCGTGCGCACGGGCGCCTCGCTGCCCGAGGTCGCCGTCGATCGCAGCAATGGCGCGATCTACATCGCGTGGCAGCACGCGCAGAGCGCCACGACCACCGGCATCGCGGTCGTGAAGTCCACCGACGGCGGCCTGAGCTGGTCACCGCGGGTGTTCGCCAACGGCGCGCCCGACGTCGCGGCGTTCACGCCGATGATCGCCGTCGACGGCGAGGGCACCGTCGGCGTGACCTACTACGACCTGCGCGACGACCATGGCTCGAGCTCGAGCTTCCGCGCGACCGCCTGGCTCGCCACATCGCGCGACGGCGGCTCCACCTGGAGCGACGAGGCCCTCAGCGACCCCTTCGACCTGCGCCCGGCCTCCCTCGGCGAGTCGTACTTCATCGGCGACTACCAGGGCCTCGCGATCGCCGGCGGCGCGTTCCTGCCCTTCTTCGTCGCTCCCACGCGCGGCAGCGACAACACCAACGTCTTCGTCCGCCCCCTGCGCTGACGCCTAGCTGGCGGCTTTGCTCTCGAGGACCAGCTCGGGGCGGGCGCGGCGCTCGACGACCTCGCGGGTGACCACGCACTCCTTGACGCCGGTCAGCGAGGGAATCTCGTACATCACGTCGAGCATCACTTCCTCGACGATGGCGCGCAGGCCGCGCGCGCCCGAGTTGCGGCGGGCGGCTTCCTCGGCGATCGCCGTCAGCGCGTCGGGCCGGAAGTTCAGCTTCACGCCCTCGAGCTCGAACAGGCGGTGGTACTGCTTGGCGAGCGCGTTCTTCGGCTTCCAGAGCACCTCGGTGAGCGCCTCGACATCGAGCGCATCGCACGAGACGATCACCGGCAGGCGCCCCATGAACTCGGGGATCATGCCGAACTTGATCAGGTCCTCGGTGCGCGCCTGGCGCCGCAGCGCGTCCTTGTCGTCCTCGGCGGTCGAGACCTGCGCACCGAAGCCCAGGCCGCGCTGGCCGGTGCGCCGGCGAACGATGTCCTCGAGGCCGTTGAACGCACCGCAGCAGATGAAGAGGATGTCGGTCGTATCGATCTGGATCAGCTCCTGCTGCGGCCGGTTGCGCGCGCCGTCAGGGGTGATCGTGGCGGTCTTGCCCTCGAGGATCTTGAGCAGCGCCTGCTGCACGCCCTCGCCGGAGACATCGCGCGTCGGCGACGGCGTGCCGCCCTTGCGCGCGATCTTGTCGATCTCGTCGATGCAGATGATGCCGCGCGCCGTCTTTTCGACGTCGCCGCCGGCGGCGCGGAACAGCGCCTTGACCACGCTCTCGACGTCCTCGCCGACATAGCCGGCCTCGGTCAAGGTGGTGGCATCTGCGATCGCAAACGGCACATCGAGCTTCTTGGCCAGGGTCTGGGCCAGAAGCGTCTTGCCCGAACCGGTCGGGCCGATCAGGAGGATGTTGCCCTTCTGGAGCTCGACCTCGGTCTGCTTGCCGCGCAGGCCGATGCGCTTGTAGTGGTTATAGACGGCAACGGAAAGCGCCCGCTTGGCGTCCTTCTGGCCAACCACGTAGCGGTCCAGCTCTTCCACGATCGCTCGTGGTGGCGGATACTTGGGTCGCTCCGATGCCTCTTCCTTCGCCAGGATGTCGTTGCACAGAGTCACGCACTGATCGCAGATGAACACACGGGGGCCGCTTATGAGCTTTCTCACTTCGCGCCGCTGCTTGCCGCAGAAGGAGCAGTGGAACTCGTCCATCCGGCTCCAATTCTTACATGTTTGAGGGCCGGGGCAATAGCGCGGAACACCCTCTAAAAGGGTGCGACCGTGAAGTACACCTCCGGGTGACTTGACCTGGTGCCAGCGAGAAAGGGATCACTTCGACCGTGCGCGTTATCGTGATCTGCGCTGAGCCTGACCTTGATGAATCCGCCACGGTGGCCGGCCTGCTGGCCGAGCTGGGATGCCGCGCCACGCTAGGCCGGTTCGACCTCGGTGGGCTAGACCTCGACGCGGTCGCCGAACAGCCGCCCACGGTTGTGATCGTCGAGGCCGGCGACGATGTGGGCCGCGCGCACAAGTCGATCAAGCGACTGCGCGATGACGGCCCGCTCGTCGAAGTCCCGATCCTGATCGCCGTCACGGTCGCCCGGCTACCCGCGCTGGATTTTTCGATCGGATTCGATGACTTCGTGCTGATGCCGATCGTCCCCGCCGAGCTGTATGCGCGCATGCGTCAACTCGACTGGAGAACGGCGACGTTCGGCTCGGACGAAATCCTCAAGATCGACGAGCTGGTGATCGACATCGCCGGCTACGAGGCGCGGCTGGCCGGGCGCCGGATCGAGCTCACGCACCAGGAGTTCGAGCTGTTGCGGTTCCTGGGCCAGCACCGTGGTCGGGTGTTCACCCGGGAGGCGCTGCTCGAGCGCGCGTGGGGGTACCGCTACGCGGGGGGAACGCGGACGGTGGATATCCATGTCCGGAGGGTCCGCTCGAAACTCGGAGAAGTGGGATCGATTATCGAGACGGTACGCAACGTTGGCTACAAGATGCGAGCGTAGGTGTACAGTGGTGTGGTGGCGGGGCGAGCCTCGATCGTCGGCGCTGCGGCGACGCATGTGGGAAAGGTGCGCGAGCACAACGAGGATGCGCATTACATCGATGTCGACCTCGGAGTGTTTCTGGTGTGCGATGGCATGGGCGGTCATGCGGCAGGTGAGGTAGCGAGCGCGACGGCGATTCGCGCGATCCGTCACGCGTGGGCGAGTACGGGGCTGCACGACATCGCCGAGCAATGGCTCGAGCGTGGCACCGCCGATGCCAAGAAGCGGCTGCTCGACGTCGTGCGCGCAGGCGTGACCTCTGCGCACGACGCGATCCTGAGCGAGGCCGGCCGCGACGACAGCAAGAGCGGCATGGGCACGACGCTCGTCGGCGCGATGGTCGTCGGCGGCGAGCTGGTGTTCGCGCACGCCGGTGATTCGCGCGCGTACCTGGTGCGCGACGGCATCTCGATGCAGCTGACCGAGGACCACACGCTGCTCGCGCGCCTGGTCGCCGCAGGCATCGAGGTCGATGTCTCCGGCGAGGGCTCGCGGTTTCGCAGCATGCTGACCAACGCGCTCGGCATCGGCGAGGAGTGCAAGG
>DATIPJ010000522.1:0-9309 GCA_035472155.1 Kofleriaceae bacterium | reverse complement strand
AGCTCGCCGAGGACTTCGATCGCGGGCGCACCATCGGGGTTGTGGACCGCGCGGTTGGCGGCGATGAGGCGCTCGCGGACCAGGGCGCCGCCGGGCGGGACGGCTTCGTGCATGCGGCCCGGGCGGCCGAGGTCCTGGATGGTGACGAGCCCGAGGGCGCGGACGACGACGACGGTCATGGGATGAACCGCACGCGGTCGCCGAGCTGGAGGAGCGGACCGTCGGAGTCAAACATGCGCACGCCGACGATGGAGCCGATGAGGTGCCAGCCGCCCGGCGAGTCGAACGGATAGACGGCGGTCTGCAGGCCGGCGATCGCGATCGAGCCTGCGGGGACGCGGGTGCGTGGCGTGGTCCGGCGCGGCAGCTCGAGCGCGGTGGGCAGGCCGATCATGTAGGCGAAGCCCGGGGCGAAGCCCATGGTCTCGACGGTGTAGGTCGCGCCCGCGTGGAGGGCGCAGACCTCGTCGGCCGAGCGGCCGACGGCAGCGGCAACGTCGGCCAGATCGGGGCCGTTGTAGACGGCGCGCAGCTCGTGGTCGCGGACCGGCGCCGGGTCGTCGGGCGCATCGACGAGCGCGGCGATCTGGCCCGGGGCGATGCGCGGCGCGCCGTCGAAGTACGCGGCGACCTCGCTGCGCGCGACGACGACGTCGACGACACCGGGCCACGCGCGGATGGCGCGCACGAGAGCGCGCGCCGATCGATCGGGCCGGGCGAACCGGATCGCGCGGTCGCCGAGCGGCCGGAAGTCAGCCACGCAACGCCTTGTGCACCGCCCCTGCGATCGCGAGCGCGCCCGGGGTGTCGGCGTGGCAGCAGATCGTGTCGAAGCGCTCGGCGAGGCGCGTCGCCTGCGCGGCGGCTGTCGCCGGATCGGTGATCAGCGCGCCCGGCTCGCTGCGTGGCACGAGGCTGCCGTCGTCGCGCATGCGGCGGTCGGCGAAGCCCTCGCTGGCGTAGCGAAGCCCGCGCGCCGTCGCGGCATCGCGCAGCGCCCCGGCCGGCGGACCGACGACGACGATCGCATCCCCGAGGGCCTGCGCGCTGGCGCTCACGACCGCGTCCGCGAGCGCCTCGCTCCTGGCGGCATCGTGGTACAGCGCGCCGTGCGGCTTGACGTACTCGATGCTGCGCCCGTGGCTGCGCGCGATCTCGGCGAGCGCCGCGCATTGCTCGCCGACGGCGCGCGCCAGCTCCGCGGGCTCGATCGCCATCGTGCGCCGCCCGAACCCGGTGCGATCCGGGTACGACGGATGCGCGCCGATCGTGCGACCGGTCGACACGCAAAAGCCGACGACGCGCTCCATCGACGCTGCATCGCCGGCGTGACCGCCGCACGCGATGTTCAGCACGTCGAACAGCGCCCACAGTGCTTCGGGCTCGTCATCGTGCTCGCCGGCATCGAGGTTCATGAGCGCCATGCGTCTATTCTACGCATCTCGACCCGTCTCTGCGCCACGCGTCTTCGGTGCGCGCGCGGCGCAGCTCCGCATCACATTCGTCTCTACAAATTGCGACAATTCGCGACGTTATTTTGCCCGACGCGCACGGAGCGATGACTTACAACGGACCGACAACCTCATCGGAGATATAGATGAAGAACCTCTCGATCGCTGTCCTGGCTGCGCTCTCGTTGCTCTCGTTCGCAGGCTGCAAGAAGAAGGGCGGCGCCAGCGACGTCACCGCCAAGATGGGCGAGTTCCGCGACCAGATGTGCAAGTGCACCGACAAGGCGTGCGCCGACAAAGTCACCGAGGCGATGGCCAAGTGGACCCAGGACAACGCCAAGGAAGGCGCCAAAGAGGCCGCCAAGCCGACCGAAGAGGACGTCAAGAAGATGACGGCGATCAGCGAGGAGTACAGCAAGTGCATGCAGAAGGTGATGACCGCCTCTGCGCCGCCGCCGCCCGCCGCTCCGCCCGCAGGTGACAAGCCGGCCGACCCGGCCGCCGCTCCGCCCGCCGCCGCAGGCGACAAGCCCGCCGCCGGTTCGAACTAACTAACCCGGCGACAGAGTTCGAGCTACCCCGGCGACAGACGCCGCCGGTCGAGCTACCCCGGCGACAGGCGCCGCCGGTTCGAGCTAGCCGGCGACCTACGCCGCTTCGAGCTAGCCGGCGACCTACGCCGGCTCGAGCGAGCCCGACGCCGGGCATGGCCGGCTCGACTGCCCGACGCCAGCCCGACGATTCGAGCTAACCGCCGCTGCGGGCGGGCAGGGGGCTCGAGACCTTGAGCTCGGTCGCGCGGCTCTTGGTCTCGATCTGGACCTCGACGGCATCGAGGTCGATCGGCACGTACTTGGAGATCACCGCCGCGATCTCGCGCCGCATCTCCTGGAGCTTGCCGCCCTCGAGGCCGACGCGATCGTGGGCCAGGACCAGGTGGAGGCGCCCCTTGGCGACCTCGCGGCTGGATTGCTTGGTGCGAAACAGATTCCACATGGGAGACTCCTAGGCCGCGGTGGCCGACGACAATCCGAGCGCGCGGCTGAGCCGGGAGAAGAACCCGCCCCCGGTCTCGCGCACGTCCTCGACGTCGAGCCCGATCAGCCGCCGGGCGATGCGAGTGAACTCGCGCGCCGCCAGCGACTTGCCCTCGAGCACGGCCGGCATCCCCTTGTTGGTGGAGGCGACGACGTGCTCGTCGAGCGGCACTGCGCCCAGCATGTCGAGCGCGAGGATCTCGATCACGTCGGCCTGCGAGAGCATGTCGCCCTTCTTGACCATGTGCGCCGAGATGCGGTTGACGATGAGGCGCGTCGAGATGCTCTGCGCCGCGAGCAGGCCGACCACGCGATCGGCGTCGCGGATCGACGACACCTCGGGGGTGGCGACGACGATCGCCTCGTCGGCGCCCGCGATCGCGTTCTTGAAGCCCTGCTCGATGCCGGCCGGGCAATCGATGAGCACGTAGTTGAAGCTCGCCTTGAGCTCGCCGATGAGCTTGCGCATGTCGCCCGGCGTGACCGAGTCCTTGTCGTCGGTCTGCGACGCCGGCAGCAACCAGAGGTTGTCGAGCCGGCGGTCCTTGATCAACGCCTTCTGGGCGGTGCACTTACCCTGCACCACGTCTACCAGGTGGTAGACGATGCGGTTCTCGAGGCCCATGACGACGTCGAGGTTGCGGAGGCCGATGTCGGCGTCGATCAGCACGACGCTACCGCCGAGCTGTGCGATCGCCGCGCCGAGGTTGCAGGTGGTGGTCGTCTTGCCGACGCCGCCCTTGCCAGATGTGATGACGATTGCTCGACCCATGAGTTTCTCCTACATGCTCGCGGCAAGGCCGCTCGGAAGTCGTCCAAGGAACCGCTCGACCACGATGGTCTCGCCGGCGGCGTAAGCGATCTCGGCACCGTCGCTCGGACGGTCCGCGTCGGCGGCGCGCGCCACCATGCGCGCGATCCGCAGCTGCTGAGGCTGAAGCGATAGCGCGACGATGAAGCCGCGGTCTCGGCCGATGGCGGCGTGCGCGACGCCGCGCAGCCGGCCGAGGACGACGATGCTGCCCTCGGCGCGGATCTCGGCGCCCGGGTTGACATCGCCAACGATCACGAGGTGGCCGGGATGGTCGACGATCATGCCCGACCGCACAGGGCCGATCACCAGCCGCGCCCCCGGGGGGATGGCTTCGCCGATCGGGACCGGGATCGAACCGCTGCCCGTCGATGCGCTCGGCGTGGCGACCGGCGCAGACTTCGCGGTCGGCCGGATGATCGATGCACTGAGCGCGGTTGCGCCGGAGGTCGGCGGAACGCCTGTCGATGTCACTGGCGCGGAGCTCGTCGTCGGGATGGCGGTCGGTGCACTGCCCGTGGATGCGCTCGGCATCGCAGTGGCGGTGGGTGCATCGGGCGACGCCATGTCTGCCAGCGTCTCGTCGGTGAAGCGGCCGGTGCCCTCGGCCAGGTCGGCGAGGGCGACCTCGTCGGGGCGCATGGCGCCCGGCGGCTCGGTGCGGCGGCGCTTGATGGCGAGCGGGCTGATCTCGACCAGCCGCAGCTCGAAGCGGGTGGCGACCTCTTCGAGGCAGGCGAGCGAACCGGGGGGCAGCGGGTTCTCGAACACGACGCGGGCGTCGCTGCCGGCGAAGAAGCTCGGGGCCTCGGCGAGCAGCTCGGCGAGGCGCTCGCCCAGCGAGGCGGTGGCGGGTGTGCCCGTGATGAGGATCTCGAGGCCGCGGGTGGTGCCGCGCAGCGAGACGTGCTCGCGTGGGCGGTCTCCCTTGGCCGGCGCGCCGACGGGGGTTTCCTCGTCCAGGGCGAACGCGACGGAGGGAGCTTGGCTCATGGTCGACCTCCAAAGGCCGGAGCCCCTGGATGATGGAAATACAGCGCTGTCTTGCGATCGCGCGCAAGTTTTTGACCCGCGGGACCGTGACGTTGGCCCGCGACTCGCTGCGACACTGCATCCGTCCGTCGTGCGCGCCCGGGCGCGCTGATACCTTCGCCGCGTGATCGCAAAAACGAGCTTTGTGTCGTCTGCGGTGGTCTGGGTCGCGGCCGGATGCGCCGCCGGTGGTGCTGCGCCGCGCGCGCCGAACGCCGAGCCGACGGCCGCGGTGGAGGCGCCGTCGCCCATGCTACGCGGTGCCAGCGAGACGCCGTGGCCCGCGCCGACGGTGGTCGCGGCCCCGGCGCTGCGCACGCAGACCCGGCCGCTGCCCCACGACATCGCGCAGCTGCGCGGGCTGCGCGACGTGACGATCTCGCTCGACGGCGCGCGCATCGCGTACACCGTGCGCGCGCCGATCTTCGATCCCAAGGCCAAGCCGGCGGACGACGACGCGAAGGCGGGCTGGAAGGTGGAGCAGCAGCTGTTTGTCGTCGAGCGCGCAGGCGGGGCGCCGCGCCAGCTGACGTTTGGCGACGACCCGGTGATGTCGCCGCGGTTCTCGCCCGACGGGCAGAGCATCGCGTTCGTGCGCAAGAAGGGGAACAAGCCCGCGCTGCACGTGATGTCGCTCGCCGGCGGGGAGCCGCGCGCCGTCGCGCTCGGCGGCTACGAGCCGCAGCAGTTCGACTGGGTGCCGGGCCGCGATGCGCTCGCGTTCACCGCCGCGCGCCCGCCGAGCGACGAGGTCAAGCAGGCGCGCTGGAAGCGCGGCGGTGCGCATGCCTACGACAGCGAATGGGAGCAGAGCCACCTCGTGGTCGTGCCGCTCGGCGGCGGCGAGCCGCGCCACATCAACGCGGGCACCGATACGGTGGTCCGCTTCGCGTGGTCTCCCGACGGCAAGCGGGTCGCGATGGTGGTGTCGACGTCGTCCGATCCGCTCGAGGCGTTCGTCCATCACAAGCTCGTGGTCGCGGACGCCGACGGCGCCAACCCGCGCACGCTCGATCAGGGGGATCCCGACAAGCCGTTCGTGATCCCGCAGATCTCGTGGTCGCCCGATGCGCGCAAGCTGGCGTACCTGGTGACGTCGCGCGGCGGCATGAGCCATATCGACGAGCTTCGCGTGCGCGCGCTGGATGGCTCCCCGGCGACCGATGCCGCCGCCAAGCTCGACCTCGAGCTGACGGGCATGGTCTGGGCCGGCGATGGCCGCTCGCTGATCGCCGCGGCAACCGCGCGCACCGTGACCCGGCTGGTTCGCCTGCCGATCGACGGCGGCGCGGCGAAGGAGATCGCCATCGGCCGGCGCGTCCTCGGCGGGCTCCAGGGCGACCGCACCGGACGCTACCTCGTGGCGGCGTCGGCGACCACGATGTCGCCGCTCGATCCGGTCGTGATCGACGCCGAGGGCGGCACGGTGAAGGCGCTGGCGTCGATCAACCCGCAGGTTACCGAGTGGACGCTCGGGCGCACCGAGGTCGTGACCTGGAAAAACCGCGAGGGCATCGCGCTCGAGGGGCTGTACACCCAGACCACGCAGGCCGGGCCCGGGGCGCCGCCGCTGGTCGTGATTCCGCACGGCGGCCCCGACAGCGTATCGGTCGAGGACTTCAGCGCCTGGGCGCAATACTTCTCCGCGCGCGGCTACGCCGTGTTTGCGCCCAACTACCGCGGCGGCACCGGCTACGGCCGCGCGTTCTACGAGGCCAACCGCGGCCGGCTCGGCGAGATCGAGCTGGTCGACATCGAGTCGGGCGTCGACGCGCTCGTCGCCAGCGGCAAGGCCGACGCGGCGCGGCTGTTCTACGGCAGCTGGTCGTGGGGCGGCTACCTGAGCGCATGGACGCTCGGCCACACCAGCCGCTACCGCGCGTTCATGGTGGGCGCCGGGGTGATCGACGTCGTCGTCCAGTACGTCACCAGCGACATCAACCACGGCCCGTCGGCGGACTGGGAATTCAAGGGCCGCCCGTGGTCGCAGCCCGATGCGTTCGAGCGCGCCAACCCGGCCCGCTCGCTCGCCAACGCGCGCGCCCCGACGCTGATCATCCACGGCGAGAACGACAGCCGCGTGCCGTTCGTCAACGGCCAGATCCTGTACCGCGCGCTGCGCGACCGCGGCGTCGACGTGACGTTCTGGGCCTACCCGCGCGAGCCCCATGGGTTCCAGGAGCCCGCGCACACCGAGCACTTCCTCGAGCTGTGGGGCGCGTTCTTCGACCGGCAGCTCACCGCCGGCAGTGGCAAGTAGCTCCGGGGCGCCGAACCGTGTAGACAAGAGCCAAGGTGACGAAGAAGGAAGCTCCTGCCGCGGCGACGCCCAAGGCGACCACCGAGGCGGCCACCCAGACGACAACCGACGCGTCCGGCGCGCCCGAGGCCCCGCAGCCACCGCAGGCCGGCATCCCGCGCAAGACCTGGTACTGGATCGGCGGCATCACGCTCGCGGTGTGGGCGTTTGCGATCAACACCGGCAACACGTGGGTGCTGATCGTCGTCGGCGTGCTCACGCTGGTGCTGATCGGCGCGATCCTCTGGGCGCTGCGCACGATCCGCAAGCACAGGGGCACGATGTCGCTGCTGCAGGGCGCGGTCGCGTCACCCGAGGCCCGCAAGGAGGCGCTCGCCAAGCTCTCCGAGGGCAAGGACGCGAACTCGCCGACCAACGTGTTCGCGCGCGCGCAGCTCCTGGCCACCGATGACCCGCAGGCCGCGCTCCAGCTGCTCGGGACGATCGAGCTGCGCAGCTATCCGCCGGCGATGCAGGACGACGTATCGCTCCTGCGCACCCAGATCTGCCTGCGGCTCGGCCGCACCCAGGATGCGCGCAAGGCGGCCGACGGCATGAACCTCGACAACCCGCAGCGCAAGGACGTCCGGCCGCTCGCGGCGTCGATCGTCGCCGAGGCATGGGCGCGCGGCGGCAAGCCGAAGGAGGCCCTCGCGCTGCTCGAGACCATCGAGCTGCCCAAGAAAGACGCGGAGCAGATCGGGCTGCAGATCCGCATCGCGCGCATCTTCGCCCGGTTCGCCGCCAACCAGCGCGGTCAGGCGCGCACCGAGCTCGCCGCACTCGCCGACGATGATCTGAATCAGCTCAGTCGCTTCGTGATGCCGCAGTTCCGCGTCCACCCCGAGCTGCAGAAGCTCGCGCGCAGCGTCGTCGAGGGCCATCCGTCGGCGCGCCGTCATATCAAGGCGACGACGCGGCGGCGTTAGCGCCGCGTTCCGACGTCCGCACACACGCGCGCGGATCCGACGACAGCCCCTGCGACACCCTGGGGTGGTGTCACGGGTACAAGCCGTCAACAAGCGAGCGGCAACGCCGATTCGCTTCTTGAATGACGGAGCAGCGGTTTCAAAGCATCGGTACAAGAGCAACGCTGAGCGCACTCGCGGCGCTCCCGGCGATCGTGTGGGCGGCCCCCGCCTCGGCCTCTCCGGAAACGTCGGTCCAGGCCGCCGTTCCCGCGGTGCCGTGGATCGGCGCCATGGCAGACGTCGGCCTCCCCGACGGCGCGACCGCGTCGATCGTGGTCAGGCCGGTCCGCTCGCTGCGCGCGCACGCCGGCGTCTCGCACAACATGATCTCGCTCGGCGAGCGCGTCGGGCTGACCTGGGTGCCGCTGTCGTGGTGGGCCTCGCCGACGCTGTCGGTCGAGTACGGTCACTACGCCGAGGGCAATGCGAATCCGCTCGCGCGCGCCGTGATGGGCGACGCCACGTTCGAGTCCAAGGTCCTCGAGCGCGTCGGCTACGACTACGCCAACGCACACCTCGGCCTCGAGCTCGGCCGCAAGTGGTTCACGTTTTACATCCACGCCGGAATGAGCCGCATCACCGGCAGCGTCCACAACATCAGCTCCGAGACGATGACCGGTAACGAAGGCACGACCACGGTCACGTTCTCCAAAGATCCCTCGGTCAAGCTGTGGGGCCCGTCGGCCCGCATCGGCTTTGTTGTCTACCTCGCGAAGTGAGAACCCACGTGAACACCATCTCTCGATCCGCGTTTGCTCTCGGCATTGGCCTCGCGATGCTCCCCGGCTGTCCTCTGGTCGACATCGAGGCCGACGTGCCCGAGGTCTGCCTGACGTATCCCAATCTGATGATCTCCGGCGTGCCCGCGCAGTCGTCGATCAAGCAGACCTTCGTGTTCGACGACCTCTCGGCCGTCCACGACCTGACCAGCAAGCTCGACGCCAACCTCGAGTTCGTCCGCGCCGAGGTCCGCGCGACCTCGGGCATCGAGAACTTCGCGTTCGTGCAGGCGGTCCACGTGGTGGTGTCGAGCGGCGACCCCGACAGCAAGCTGCCCCCGCTCACGATGTACGACTGCGACGGTGACTGCGCCCCCGCGGGCAACAAGCTCGAGATCCCGGCCGCGCTCGCGGCGAACGCGATCGAGTACCTCAAGTCGAACTCGATCGTGATCGACCTCGACTTCCAGGGCCACGTGCCCGAGTCGTCGTGGACGATGGACGTCGACGTCTGCATGAAGGCGCGCGCCGGCTACTCGTTCTCGCCCTGAGCGCCGCGCTACGTCGCCGGCGGTGAAATCGCGCCGGTCACCGACGCCGCCGGCGCGCCGAACACGCGGATCATGCCCGCGCCGCCGCCGCCACCACCGCCCGCTGCCTCGGTGAACTGGCCGCTGCCGTTCTTGCCGACCGCGCCAGCACCCGCGGCCACCGAGCCCGCACCGCCCGCGCCGCCGCCGTCGTTGCCCCCGCCGCCGCCGGCCGCGGTGGTCGCGTTGGCGGGATCGGAGCCCGAGGTGCCGCTGTCGGTGTCATTGCCGCCGCTGCCGCTCGCGCCGCCGCCGCCGTTGGCGAACAGCGTGCCGCCGGTGGGAACCATGATCGACGGCGCTTCGAGGCCGATCAGGCCGCCCGAGCCACCGCCGGCGCCGCCGCCACTGCTGAACATGCCGGCCGTGCCCTTGCCGCCGCCCGCGCCCGAGGCGTTG
>DATIPJ010000521.1:0-7010 GCA_035472155.1 Kofleriaceae bacterium | reverse complement strand
TGTTGGCCTTGGCGAGCGCGACCACGCGCTCGTGCGCGCGGGTCGCCCACGGCGACAGCGGATCCTCGATCGCGATCTTGCGATACAGCGCGACGGTGGCGGCGACCGGCTTGCCGGTGTGCTCCATCGCCTCGGCGACGTTGTCGCCGTCGGGGAACCGGGTCGGCAGCGCGGACAGCGTGGCCTCGACCTTGGCGGTGTCGCCCAGCGAGGTCCACTCCTCGGCCTCGCGCAGCAGCGCGTCGTCGGCGTAGCTGTGCTTGGGATCGACCGCCTGTGCGGCCTGATAGCGCTTGATCGCGACGTCGTGCTCGCCGATGAACGCGTACGACCGGCCGGCCTGGTAGTCGCTCTTGATCTCGAGGTCTGCGTTGCGCGCCGCCTTGCACATCGCCGCGGCGTCGTCGAACATCGGCGCCGCGTTCTTGCGATCGCGCGCCTTGAACCGGCTCTGCGCCTTGTGATAGCCGGCGATGCAGCGCTCGGTGACGCTGACCTTGGGGTCGCGCAGCGCCTGCTCGAACGCCTTCTCCGACTCGGGGTTGCGCATGGCCTCGAACAGCTCGCTGCCGCGCGCGATCGCCTCCGCCGGCGTCTCCTCCTCGAGCTTGGCGCGGTCGAGCTTGCGAGTGCGCGCGACGGCGACGAGGCGATCGTGGGCGCGCGTCGCCCACGACGAGGTCGGATCCTCGATCGGGATCGTACGGTAGAGCTGCGCGGCGTCCGCGTACTTGCCGGTGGCCTCGAGGGCCTCGGCGAGGTGGTAGCGCGCCTCGGAGCGCCGCGGGCCGCGCGCGCGTCGCTTGAGGTAGCCCTCGTAGTGCGCGGCGGCGGCGACCCAGTCGGCGGAGTCGCGCAGGAGGTCGCCGACCAGCATCTCGGCGTCGGCGCCGACGATCGAATCGGCCGCGACGCTCTGCGCGAGCGCGCGGGCGACCTGCGGCCGGTGCGCGAAGTAGGCGGCGCGCGCCGCGTGGTAGCCGGTGAAGTCGCCGAGCAGCGGCAGGTGCACGTGGGCGAACTCGAGGTGCTGCGTCGCCTTGGGCCAGTCGCCGGTCTCGGCGGCGGCGAGGCCGATCATGAGGTGGACGCGCGCCTTGCGCTCGTCGTCGCTCGCGGTGATCAGCGCGTCCTCGAACGAGGTCAGCGCCTGCGCCCAGTGCTCGAGCGCGAAGTGCTCCGCGCCCTCGAGCTCGTTGGCCTTGGTCCAGTACGGCGCCGCCATCGCCTCGGTGAGCGCGGTCGCACCCGGATCGGTGGGCGGCGGCGCGGGTGCCGGTGCCGGTGCCGCCGGTGCGGCCGGTGCGGCCGGTGCGGCCGGTGCGGCCGGGCGAGGCGCCTGGTTCGTCGGCCGAGGCGCCGGCGCCGGCGCGCGCGCCGCGGCCTGCGGGCGAACGGTGGTCTGCTTGTGGGCGTCGTCACCCGAGCAGCCGGCCAGGACGGCGCCAGGGAAGGCGCCAGGGACGGCGCCAGGGAAGGCGATCGACGCGAGCAACGCGAGCAACGCGAGCAACGCAAGGATCGAGACGGGGAGGCCGGCCACACGCCGCATGGCTCGAACGTAGCAACGTCGATCCGCGAGCACAAATTTCATCTGCTGTCGATGATGCCCCGGATCACGCGCGGGCGGCGATCCACGCGGCGATATGCTCGAGCGTGGCGCCGCGCGGCCCGAGCGTGCGGGCGATGTCCGATGCTTCGCCACACAGCGCTCGCATGCGCGCGCTGGCGGTCTGTGCGAGCTCGACGAACTCGGCGTCATCGCGATCATCGGCGTGCTGGAACGCGATCCCGATCGCCAGGCCGTAGCGCCCGAGCTGGGCGCAGCGCGCGGCGTCGGCACCCGCGGCGATCGCGCCGAGCTCGGCGGCGGCGGCGAACAGCGCGCCGGTCTTGGCCGCGTGCAGCCGCTCGATCGCGGTGATGTCGCGCAGCTCCTCGGGCGCGCTCGTCAGATCGATCGCCTGACCGGCGAGCAGCTCGCGCGGGCCGGCGCGGCGGGCGAGCACGGCGACGGCGTCGGCGGCGCGCGGCCCGAGCTCGGCGAGCGCGCCGAACGCGGCCGTCAGCAGGCCATCCCCGGCGAGGATCGCGATCGCCTCGCCGAACGCGATGTGCGCGGTCGGCCGGCCGCGCCGCTCGTCGTCGTCGTCCATCGCGGGCAAGTCGTCGTGCACGAGCGTGTAGGCGTGCAGCATCTCGATCGCCGCCGCGACGGGAAGCGCCGCGGTCCGTGCGCCACCGCACGCCTCGGCCGCCGCGATGGCGATCGCGGGCCGCAGCCGCTTGCCGGGGCCGAGCGCGGCGTAGTGCATCGCCTCGCCCAGCCGCCCGGGATCGGGCTCGGGCGGCGCGAGCCGGCGCTCGAGCTCGCCGTCGATCAGCTGACGGACCTCGTCGAGGAATGCGTGCAGGGCGGGCGGCGCGCTCGCCGGCGCCAGCGTGACGGTCGGCGCGGGTGTGGTTGCCTCCGGCGCGCTGCGGTCTGTACCGTCGGACCCCACGCTAGCCGGGCCCGGGCTCGTCGAACGGCGCGATCTCGAGCCCGCCCGACGCGCTGACCAGGATCTCGACGCGGCGCTCGGCGGTCACCAGCAACTGTTGCCCGCGGCGCGCGAGCTGTACGCCTTCCTCGTAGACCAGCAGCGATTGCTCGAGGGAGAGCTCTCCCGATTCGAGCCGCGTCACCACTTCGCGCAGGCGGCTCAGGATCTGGTCGAAGCCGAGCTCGCCGGACTGGGGCCCGCCCGGGGTCGCCACGGTGGCGCCGCCGGCTCCCGCGACAGTGCCGCCGCCTCCTGCGTGGGAGACGCCGGCGGACGTGCTCGCTTCCGCCATCGAGGGCGACCATAGCGAACGCGCCACGAAAAGTCACTGCTCGGAGATCGCTTGACGATTCGCTCTCGGGCAGGGAAGCTGTGGGCGCCATGGGCGAACGCCAGGATTTTCGTCCCGATGATACCGGCGAGCTCAAGGAGCGCTGGCGAGCGTACGTCCAGGATCGCCGTCTCAACGTCACCGCGCAGCGCGAGGCGATCGTGGAGCAGTTCCTGCGCACGCGGGACCACGTCTCGATCGATGAGCTGCTGCTCAAGGTGCGCAAGCGCCAGCCCAAGGTCGGCTACGCCACGGTGTACCGCACGCTCAAGCTGCTGGTCGACGCCGGGCTCGCCGTCGAGCGCCAGTTCGGCGACGGCCAGGCCCGCTACGAGGTCGTGGGCGATCATCACGATCACCTGATCTGCGTGAAGTGCGGCCTCATCCTCGAGTTCGAGGACGACGAGATCGAGCGCCTGCAGGACAAGATCGCGCTTCGTATGGGCGGCTTCACGGTGCTCCGCCATCGCCACGAGCTGTACGGCGTGTGCCCCAAGGCCGCCGGAGAGGCCGGCGGCGCCTGCCCGCGCGAGCAGACCAAGCGCGGCAGCTGACCGCGGTCGCTGCGCCGCCGCCGCGTCACTGCGCCGCTTCCCTGCAGCCGGGGCGCGCGGGCCTCGCCAAAGCGATCCGCGCCCGATAGGCTGCGCGAGCCATGGAGGCGGCTGCCAGCGACGGCGAGCTCATCGAGGCGCTGAGGCGCGGCGACGAGGCGGCGTTCGCGCAGCTGGTGGCGACTCACCAGCCCGGGTTCCTCCGGGTCGCGCGCAGCTGGGTGCGCGATCCGGCCGCGGCCGAGGAGATCGTGCAGAAGACCTGGCTCGCGATGCTCGAGTCACTCGAGCGATTCTCGGAGCGCTCCACCCTGCGCACCTGGCTCTACGGCATCCTGATCAATATGGCGCGCGCTCATGCGCGGTCGGAGCGCCGCACGATCGCGATGTCGTCGCTGGCCGCGGAGGAGGCGGGCGACGAAGCGCCATCGGTCCCGCCCGACCGGTTCCTCCCGGCCGATGACCGCTGGGCGGGGCACTGGCTCGCGGCGCCCGTGCCGTTTCCGTCGCCGGCCGGTGCGCTCGAGCGCGCCGAGCTGCGATCGCTGCTCGAGTCCGCGATCGCGGCGCTGCCGCCCGTGCAGCAGCAGGTCGTCATCCTGTGCGATGTCGAGGGGATGACCGGCGACGAGGCCTGTAACATTCTCGGGATTTCCGACACTCATCAGCGTGTGCTGCTCCATCGCGCGAGGTCCCGGCTGCGAGCCCTGCTCGAGCGGCACTTCACGGCGGGCGAGGGAACGGGCAGGGTGAGGTGATGGTGCCGCACCCGACCGCGCTGACCTGCCGGGAGGTCGTCGAGCTCGTGACCGAGCTGCTCGGCGGCGCGCTCGCGCCCGTCGATCGCGTGCGGCTCGAGCAGCACCTGCTGGTGTGTCCGCCCTGCACGCTGCACGTCGGCCAGATGCAGGCGACGATCGCGCTGACGGCCGATCTGCGCGAGCCCGCGCCGCCCGCGCCCGACGACACGCTCGAGGTCTTCCGCCGCTGGAAGGCGAGCGGTCGATGACGGCGTACAAGTTCCTCGCCACCGGTGCGCTCGGTCCGCTTTCGGGCTTCGCGTGGCCGGTACCGATCGGGGAAGCGCCGGGGCCGTGGGTCGAGGCGGACGGCCCGCTCGCCGTAGGTGCTCGCGGGACGCACGTCTGCCGGCCGACCGACCTCGCACACTGGCTGCACAACGAGCTGTGGGAGATCGAGGTCGCCGGCGACACGCTCGAGGGGCCGGACTGTCTCGTCGTGCGCCGCGCACGACTGGTGCGGCGGATCGCCGCCTGGAGCGCCGGCGGCGCCGAACGCTTCGCCCGCGCATGCATCGCGCACGGGGCCGCCGAGGGGGATGGCGCGATGGCCGGGGTGGGCCGCGCGACGAGCTCCGACGTCGCGGCGTTTCTGGACGACGCTGCTCAGGCACTGGCGAGTGGATATCCCGCGATTGCGGCGTTCTGTGCGGCGATGGCGGTGTCGCGGTCGGGCGGCGCGGGCCGCGCGGATGGCGAGGCCGCGGACACCGACGGCGCCGAGAGTGCCTACCGCCGCGAGCGCGCGTGGCAGAGCGCGTGGATCGCGCGCGAGCTGCTGTGACCCGGCGAGCGCGCCCGCAGAACGCGGGCCGCGAAGATTCGCTGTAACAACGCGCCGAGCTCGATCACTCACCTGCAGGACAAGCGAATCGCCGGCGCGGTGCTCCGCGGGCGATGCCAGGAGACCCGAGGCTGTGGTGCCCGCGCGTGCGGACGCCCGCGGGTCGGCGCCGCTCGCTCGCCGGATCTCATTGCGCACGAGGAGACGTCATGACCACGGAATCCTTCCCCAAGGCGAGCCGGCGCGCGTGGATCGGCCTGGCGGTGATCGCGCTGCCTTGCCTTTTGTACTCGATGGACCTCACCGTCCTGAACCTCGCGGTGCCGCACATCGTCGCGGACCTCGCGCCGAGCAGCGCCGAGCAGCTGTGGATCATCGACATCTATGGCTTCGTGCTCGCCGGATCGCTGATCACGATGGGCACGCTGGGCGATCGGATCGGGCGCCGCCGGCTGTTGATGATCGGCGCCGCGGCGTTCGGGGCAGCGTCGGTGCTCGCCGCGTTCGCATGGAGCGCGCGCATGCTGATCGTGAGCCGCGCGGTGCTCGGGGTGGCCGGCGCGACGCTCGCACCGTCGACGCTGGCGCTGATCCGCACGATGTTCGCAGACCCGCGCCAGCGGATGTTCGCGATCGGCGTGTGGACCGCGAGCTTCTCGGCCGGCGCCGCGCTCGGTCCGGTGCTGGGCGGCGTGCTGCTCGAGCATTTCTGGTGGGGCTCGGTGTTCCTGCTCGGCGTACCGGTCATGGCGTTGCTGCTCGCGATCGGCCCCGTGCTGTTGCCCGAGGTCTCCGATCCCCACGCCGGCCGCCTCGACGTGCGCAGCGCCGCGATGGCGCTCGGCGCCGTGCTGCTGGTGATCCTCGGCATCAAGCAGCTCGCCAACCATGGGTCCAGCGCATCCGCCGCCGCCGCGATCGTCGGCGGGGTCGCCCTCGGTGCGGTGTTCGTCCGCCGCCAGCAGCTGCTGCCGTCGCCGCTGATCGATCTGCAGCTGTTTCGACGGCCGGCGTTCAGCGCCGCGCTCGCGACCAACACGCTGAGCATCCTGGTCGTGTTCGGGGTCTATGTCTTCCTCGCGCAGTATCTCCAGCTGGTGCTCGGGCTGTCGCCGCTGGCCGCCGGCCTGTGGCTCGTTCCGTCGGCGATCGCGAGCGTCGCCGGATCGCTCCTCGCGCCCGTGCTCGCGAGCCGCGCGCGGCCGCCGACGGTGATCGCCGCGAGCCTGGCGGTCGCGTGCGCCGGTCTGGCGATGTTCTCGCTGATCGCCGGCCTTCCGGGAGTCGTGCTCGGCTCGGTGCTGCTGTCGCTGGGGCTCGTGCCGGTGCCAACGGTCGCGGCGGCGATCGTCGTCGGCAGCGCGCCTGCCGCGCAGGCGGGCGTCGCGGCGGGGATCAATGAGACCAGCTCCGAGCTGGGTGGTGCGCTCGGCATCGCGCTGCTGGGCAGCCTCGGGACGGCGCTCTATCACAGCGCCCTGGGCGACGCCGGCCCCGCCGCGGACACGCTGGCCAGCGCCGTGGCCTTCGCAGCCGGCCACCCTGGCGCGTCGGTGTCGCTCGATGCTGCCCGCCTGGCGTGGGTCCATGCATTCGAGCGCACGGCGCTGGTGGGCGCGGCGATCCTGGTGGCGGCGGCCATCCTGGCGGTCGTGCTGCTCCAGCGCGCGAGCGTCGTTCCTGACGACGCGGCCGACGCGGCCGACGCGCGCGATGCGACCGACGCGGCCGGGCCAGCCTGCGCGTCCGCCGCGGCTACTTCTGCTTGATCCGATCGATCTCGCCGTTCTCGGACAGCGGCAGGAGATGCACGAGGCAGCGGCCGGGCTCGCTCGGCAGGAGCGCCGCCGCCCACAGGAACGAATTCTTCCAGTAGGCGCGGGTCGAGCGGGTCTCGATCGGCGGGCCGAGCGCCGAGCGCATCCACTGATCGAGCTCGTCCTCGTGGCAGCCGCGGACCTTGAGCTGGATCTCGATCAGCTTGGCGGTCTTCTC